>NZ_JBEXOS010000066.1:0-46720 GCF_040611655.1 Streptomyces sp. NPDC006552 | reverse complement strand
CACATCCCGCCACCGACAACGTGCGCCGCCAGGGACTCGAACCCCGGACCCGCTGATTAAGAGTCAGCTGCTCTAACCAACTGAGCTAGCGGCGCGTGCTGACAGGAAAATAGTACCTGGTCCGCGGGGGTGCCCGCGACCAAGATCGAGGGTGGGAGGTCAGGGCGCCGGGAGCAGCGCGGCGCGCCCGTGGGTCCGGTACACCCCGGCCAGGGCCTCGTACGCGTCCGGCGTCAGAAGGCGGTACGTCGCCTCGCCCGCCGGACGCCACCAGACCTCTCCCCCGCTCCAGAACCCCGCGCGGCGCAGCTCCCCGCGCCGCACCTTATTGGTCGCCGTCACCGGCATCCGCTCCACCACCCGCACGAAGCGGGGCGCCATCTTGGTGCCGAGGTCGTCCTGGCCGCGCAGGAACTCCGCGAAGGCCGCCGGATCGAACCCCGCCCCCGCGCGGAGCGCCACCGTCGCCATCACCTGGTCCCCCGAGACGGGGTCGGGCACCCCGTACACGGCGACGGCCGCGGCGCCCGGCCAGCGGGCGAGGATGTTCTCGATCATGGCGGGGGCGAGGTTCTCGCCGTCCACCCGGATCTTGTCGTCGCCGCGCCCGGCGAAGTACAGGAACCCGGCCGCGTCCCGGTAGAAGAGGTCGCCGGTCCAGTACCAGCCGTGGTCCCGGACCCGCTCCGCGTACGCGGCGTCGTTGTGCCAGTACCCCTCGAACGCCGAGCGACCGCGGTTGACCAGCTCCCCGATCGCGGCTCCGCCGTTGACCAGCCGCCCGCCCGCGTCGAACCGGGCGGGCGGGCACTCGGCCCGGGTCCGCGGGGCGAGCACCGCGAGGTCGTCGCCGGGCGCGGGGCGTCCGATCGCGCCGGGCGGGGTGTCACCGCTCCGCTGCACCGCGGCGCCGCCCTCGGACGACCCGTACCCCTCGACGAGCCGCACCCCGAACCGCTCCTCGAACCGCGCCGCGTCCACCGCCCCCGCCTCGGTGCCGAACCCGGCGCGCAGCGGATTGTCCCGGTCGTCGGGGCGTTCGCCGGTGGCCAGGATGTACTGCACGGCCCGCCCCACGTACGTGAAGTACGTCGCCCGGTACCGGCGCACGTCGGCCAGGAACCGGGACGCCGAGAACCGCCGCGCGAGCGCTACCCCCGCCCCCGCCGCCATGGCCGGGGCCCAGTCGGCGATGACCGCGTTGCCGTGGAAGAGGGGCATGCAGATGTAGTGGACGTCGTCCGCGCGCACCCCGAAGGTGGCGGCCAGGGACCGGCCGGCGGCGGCGAGCCGCCCCTGCGTGCAGATCGCGGCCTTGGGCGCGCCGGTCGACCCGGAGGTGAAGTAGAGGAGCAGCCGAGAGGCGGGCCCGGCCCCCGCCGCGATCACCGGCTCCGCGCCCGCATAGGGGGCGAGCAGTTCGGCGTAGGCGCCGGTGTCGGTCACCAGGACCCGGACCCCGGGCAGCCGTACCCCGTCGAGCAGCGGCAGCCGCGCCCGTTCGGTGACCAGGACGCGGCACTCGGTGTGGGTGATGTCGCGGGCCAGTTCGGCGCCGCGCCGGGTCGGGTTGATGCCGGCGACGGCCGCCCCGGCGAGCGCAGCCGCGGCCAGCCACTGCGGGAACTCGGGGGTGTTGTCCAGCAGCACCCCGACGTGCGGCGCGACGCCGCGCGGCAGCAGGTCGGCGAGGAGCGCGGCGCGCGCGGCCGCGCCGGCGGCGAACTGGTGGTGGCTGAGGACCCGGTCCTCGCAGGCGAGGCCGGGCCGGTGGTCGCCCCAGCGCTCCTGGACGAGTTCCGCGAAGGTGCGCGTCGTCGGTGCCATGGCCGCGCACCCTAATTGACGGGCCGTCAGATGTGGAGACCCGTACGCGACTCTGTACGCGACCCCGTACGCCGGCCCGCGACCGGGGCGGCGTACGGGGAAGCTGCGTGCCAGGGGCTCAGAAGGTGACGTCCGAGCACGCGTAGAACGCGTTCGCCGTGTCGGCGATCGTCCACACCGCGAGGATCACGTGGTGGCCGGACTTGCCGGACGGCAGGGTGCCGGAGTGCGAGAGGGTGGCCGGCGGCTGGCCGCTGTAGGGCACCGTGAGGAACGGGGTGGTGTCCAGGGCGGCACGGGTGAGCGGCTGGCTCTCGTTCCAGCCGTTCTTGGTGACGTAGTAGCGGAAGTCCGTGGTGGAGTGCCGCGCGGTGAACTGCCAGCGGAACGTGTAGCTCTGACCGCCCGTCACCTTGGTGGTGGGCCAGGCGGAGCCGTTCGGCTGCCGGGCCCCGTTGAGCTGCCCGAACTCACCGTGGTTGCCGGAGCATATCTGCCCGTCGGCGGGGCCCGAGGCCGGGAAGCCCTTGGGCCCTTCGACGCTCTGCGGCTCCCACTGGATGTTGCCGCAGTTGGCGACGGTGCCGTTGGCACAGAGTTTCTGCCGGCTGATGGGGAGGTCGGTGTAGCCGTGGCCGCTCGCGCCGCTCGCCGAGAGCGCGAACGCCCCGGCGGTGGTGAGGCCGAGCAAAGCCGCGTAGATCTTCTTTCGCATGCTGCCGCTCCTGGGGGTGTGGGGAGTGCCGGAAGCCGTGCGCACAGCGGTACCGAGATTCAGGTCTAGACCAACCCCCAATGTATGGCTGGGAGTTGGCCGTGTCCATACAAAGACTTGACCCGCTCTCGCGCGGCGCCGGAACCGCCCCGTCACCTCACCGGCCCGTCACTCGCCCCGGCCCGTGCAGAACGCCACCGTCAGGTCCTTCACGAGCGCCTTGCGCTCGTAGTCGTCCAGCTCGACCAGGCCGCGGGCGGTCAGCCGCGTCACCGTCTCCTCCACCGAGTCCACGACGGAGGTGAGCACGCTGGCCCGGTGCTGCGCGTCGAGCGCCGCGGCCCGGCGGCGCCGCATCGCCGCCGCCACCTCGGGCGCGTACTCGATCCGGGTCGGCTGCGCCGAGAAGATCTCGATGCCGACCGTCCCGACGTCCGCGGCGAGCCGCCGGGTCAGCAACTCGCCGACGGCCTCCGCGTCGCGCAGCGTCGGCGCGCCCGGATGGGCGGCGGCCCTGCCGGCGGCGGGCGGCGGCGCGTCGACGGGCAGCTGCGAGACGACCCGGGCGAGCCCCGCCTCGACGCACTCACGCAGGTACGCCTCGTGGTCCTCGACGCCGAGCGTGGCCCGCGCCGTGTCCTTGACCCGCCACACGACGAGGACGACGACACGCAGGGCGACCCCGTTCGCGTCGACCGCGGGCAGCTGTTCGCTGCGCCAGTGCCGCAGGCGCAGGTCGACGCGGCGGCGCAGCAGCAGCGGGTTCACCCACAGCAGCCCCGACCTGCGCACGCTCCCCCGGTAGCGGCCGAACAGGGTGAGCACCCAGGCGCGTCCGGCCCGGCCGCGGGCGAGCCCTCCGAAGCCGAAGAGGGCGAGCGCCCCGGAGGCCGCGAGCGCCGCCCACTGCCGGACGCCGAGCCCGACACCCTCGTACCCGGGCAGCCCCGCCAGCTCCGTCACGATGTGCGGCAGCGCCCCGGCCCAGCCCAGGCAGGCGGCGGCGCCGACCACGCCCGCGGCGCCGCCGAGGACGCCGAGCGCTCCGGGCAGCACCCGCCCCCGCCGCTCCCCGAGCTGCGGGTCGACGGCCGGCACGGTCCGGGCCGGGGTACGCGGAGCGCCGCCGGGCGCGGGGCGGCCGCCGCCGGTGCCGGTGCCCACGACGGCCGGGCGCAGCGGGACGGTGACCGGGTCGGGGTCGTCCCGGAAGAGCAGGTGGACGGGGATCTCGGTGGTGGTCTCGTTGCGGATGACCCGGGTCCCCCGCAATCTGAGCACCCCGGCGACCGCGCCCCCGGCCGGGGCTCTGCCACCGCTTCCGCTCGGGGCTCCGCCCTCAAGGGCGCCGGGCCCGCCGTCGCGGCTTTCGGCCACGACGGCCCCGGGCGCACTCTCGCCCCGTCCGTCCCCCGCGTACTCCTCGGGCTCCTCCGCACCCCGGCGCCCCAGGACGGGCGCGCGCTCCGGCCCCGACCCGTCGCCGGCGCCCCGCGTCCCGCCGTGCCCCTCGTCCCGCACCGCCGCCGCGCCCTTCGCGACCTGTCCCGGCTCTTCCGTCGTCGTAGTCATCCGCGCCTCCGTCCAGAGATCCGCACCGCGTTCCGTACTGCGTTCCGTACCGCGCCCCGCGCCGGGCCGCGTCCTGCGTGCCGCCCCCGACGCCGTACGGGGAGGTCACCACCCGGGTCCGTGCCGCCACCGGCCCTCACGAGAAGAGCCGTCGCCAGGTCTCGGGGCCCGGGTAACCGTCCGCCGACCGGCCCCGCCAGCCCTGGGCCCGCTGGAACGCCTCGACGTTGCGCCGGTCCGCCTCGCTCCACCGGGGGCCCGGCCCCTTGGCGTAGTGCTTGCCGAATCCTTTCTTCACGAGCTGTCGGCCGAGCTGGGTCACCGCCGCGTTCTGCGCGCCGGGCCGGAACTTCGCCGCCCCCGGGAACGCGGGCGCGTCCCCCGCGCTCGCGGCCGGGATGTCCCGGCCCTCACCGGTGAGCAGGTACGACCACGTCGTCGGCCCGGGCAGCCCGTCCGCGTCCCGGCCGCTCCACCCCTGCGCCCGCTGGAACGCCGCCGTCGCCCTGCGGTCCGCCTCGCTCCAGCGCGGCCCCGGCCCCTGGCGGTAGAACCGCTTGCCGCCCCGCTCCACGAGGAGTTCGCCGAGCCGCGTGACGTACGTGTTCTCGGCGCCGGGCCCGAAGGAGGTGGCACCGGGAAAGCGTGTGGCCGGGGCGGGTCCGGGTGCCTGGGCTCCCGCGGCGCCGCCGGCCCCGACGCCCTTGTAGCGGTAGGGGACGTAGCGGCTGGAGTTGGTCCAGTACGCGTAGGGCGTGGACTGACGGCGGGCGCCGGGGCGGGTCTGCTCGTAGGCGAAGTAGGAGTTGCGGGTGTGGTCGGTCCAGCCGCCGAAGATCGTGACGTGCGAACCCTTCTCGGGGTTCTTGGGGTTGTGGAAGAGCAGGATGTCGCCGGGTTCCAGCCCCGCCTTGGTGATGCGGGTGGCGAACTTGGCGAGGCTGCCCGTCCATTCGTTGCCCGGCAGGCCCCAGGCCATGGAGACGTAGCCGGAGCAGTCCTGGCGGTAGCCGTCCTTCCAGTACTTGTTCATGGCGTACGGGACCTTGGCCTCGACCCAGGTCTGGGCGCGCTGGATGATCGCGGCGCGGGTGGTGCGGCCCTCGGCGCCCTCGGGGGCGTCGGTGTCCTCGGGGCCGTCGGTGGCCTCGGTGGCTTCGGCGGGCTCGGTGCTCTGCTGCGCCTGCTGGACGGTCGGTTCGGGCTCCGGGGTGCCGTGCAGGGGGCCGGTCCCGCCCTGCGGGGTCGACGTCGGGGCCGGGGTCGCGCTCCCGTCGCCGGGGCCGGGGTCGTCCGGTCTCTCCTCGTGGTGTTCGGCGGCGACCGCGGGGGTCAGCTGGAGGCCGCCGACGACGGTGCCCGCCGCGGCTGCGACGACCAGCGCGTGCCGGGCGCCGATCCTGGTGCGCACCGGGTGCGGGACGGCGCCGCGCCACTGGAGGCAGCCCGCGCAGTCGCAGTCGTCCGCCGGGGCGATCTCCTCGAAGACCGGCGGTTCCATGCGGTGTCCGCACTCGCTGTGCTCCATGGGATTTCCCTCACATTCCGGTGCCGGGCGTTGAACTGTCGAGCCACGTTTTCGCACGCGGAAAGCGTCTCAACTCTCTGCGCAAATCGCATGTTGACGGTGCGAAAGGTGGAAATCGGCACAAAAGGGGGCCACGCTCGGCGCGGCGAGTGGTCACGAGCACTCCGGGCCGTCGGGTAAAGTTATGCAGGTCAGCAGGCGCCGCTAGCTCAGTTGGTTAGAGCAGCTGACTCTTAATCAGCGGGTCCGGGGTTCGAGTCCCTGGCGGCGCACGTTGTTGGTGGCGGGATGTGTTCGCGGAAAACGCGAACCGTCCCGCCACCGTTCTTTTTGCGGGGCTCCGCCGCGCGTGGTGGGGGCTTCGCCACCCACACCCCCGTAGGCCGGGTTCGATCCCGCCGGGGCGCACGTTGCCACCGTTCTTTTATGCGCGGCCGCGCCACCCTCAGGTCCCCATCCGAGGCGACCGATACCGTTGGGGCATGGCGCGTGTCCTGCAAGAGCAGATCAAGAAGCTGATCGTCGACCGGCGGCTTCCGCCGGGGGCCTCGTTGCCCACCGAGCCCGAGCTGATGGAGATGCTCGGCGTCAGCCGCAACTCCGTCCGGGAGGCGCTCAAGGCCCTCCAGGCGATGGGCATCGTCGAGATCCGGCACGGCTTCGGCACCTATGTGGGGCCGATGTCGATGGCCCCGATGATCGAGGGTCTCGCCTTCCGCACCGTCGCCGGGCACTACCGCGGCGAGGACAGTCTGCTCCAGCTCCTGGAGCTGCGCGAGGCCGTGGAGACCGGGCTCGTGGCGCGTCTCGCGGGCCGCGTGGCCGATTCGGACCTGGCCGAACTCGACGCCCTGGTGGGGCAGATGGAGCAGGAGGCCGCCGCCCCGGACGGCACGGTCGCGGCCGCCACGGACCGCGCCTTTCACGCCACGCTCTACCGGGGCCTCGGGAACCCGTTGCTCGTCGAGGTGATGGAGGCGTTCTGGGAGGCGTTCCACCGGGTGCGCACCGACCTCGTGGACGTGCCGCAGGACCCGCGGGTGACGTGCCGTCAGCACCGGGAGATCCTCGACGCGGTGCGGTCCGGGGAGGTGATCCGGGCGGAGCGGGCCATACGGGATCACTTCGGCAACATCCGCCACCGGCTCGCCGCGACCCCCCAGCAGGACCGGTGACCACCCACCGCCGAGCGCCGGACGCCCTCTAGGCCGAAGGGCTCATCCGTTCTAAAGTCGGACCCGTGGCCCCGGACCTCGGCCCCGCAGGTTAAGTACGACCGGACCGACTTCTCGCACCTCCCGCGCCGACGCCGGGTTACTCCCGCAATCCGCTGCGCGCGCGGTCGAGGACCAGCCCGGCCGGCGGCTCCGGGGGGAGCGGGCCGTCGGCCGGGTCAGGTGCCGCGCGGGTCAGCGCCCGCGCCCCGGCGCCTCGTCCACGCCGGTCAGATAGGCGGAGACGACGACGTTCGCGGTGTACGTACGCGACGTTTTGTCGAAGGTGCCGCCGCAGGTGATCAGCCGGAGTTCGGCGCGGCCGGCCCGGTGCTGCCCGTACACCTTGTGCGGGTCGAAGGTCTTGCGGGAGAAGACCTGGACGTCCTCGACGGTGAACTCCACGACGGAGCCGTCGTCGCGCACCACCCGTACCTTGTCACCGGAGGTGGCCTCGCTGAGGTGGTAGAAGACGGCCGGCCGGCTCTCGGTGTCGACGTGGCCGACGAACAGGGCCGTGCCGCTCTCCCCGGGCCGGGCCCCGGCGCCGTACCAGCCGACGACGCCCTCCTGGTCGTAGGGCGGCGGGTCGATGGCACCGCCGCCGTCCAGGCCGCGGGCGACGACGGGGGCCCGGATGTGCAGCGCGCCGATGTCGATGCGCTGCGGTTTCGCGGCCCGGACCGGCGGGTGGGCGCCGGGCAGCCGGACGGCGAAGGGCCGGCCGACGGCCGCCGCGTCGCCGGTGGTCGGCGAGGAGAGGTTGAGGTCGGTGATGCCGCGGCCCCACAGCCACAGGCCGAGCAGCAGCACGGTCCAGGCGAGGCCGGCGATCAGGCGTCCGGCGCCGTGCGAGCGATCGCTCATGACACACCCGCCTACCGGGGGGACCGGCGGCGCCGGACGCTGCGGAAGGCGACGGCCACCGCGGCGATCGCGGTGAGCACCAGGCCGATGACGGCGTGCCGGGTGCCGGGGCCGTCCGAGACCGCGTGCGGCACGGGGTGGGCGGCGAGCCGCGCCGCCGTACCGCCGCCGCCCGCGTGGACGAGCGCGGTCGGTGTCGGGGCGGGCGCGCTGCCCGGCGCGAGGACCCGGACGGTGCCGTGGAGCGGGGCGCCCTGGCCGCAGACCACCTCGACCGGGTACTGCCCGGCGGCCGCGGTCGACCTCACCCGGGCCTCGGCGAGCAGGGCGGGCCGGCCGGTGTCGGGGGCGAGCACGCCGGGTGCGGCGAAGGCGTCGGAGCGGGCGCGGCCCGTGGTGCCGTCGCAGCCGCTCACCCGCAGGTCGACGTCGGTGCCCGGGGCGACGGCGGCGGGGCTGACGGAGACGGATCCGCCGCGGTCGGCGGCCGGCGCGGTGGTGACCGGTACGGTCACCAGGACGACGGCGGCCGAGGCGGCACTGAGAGCAAGCGGACCTGCACGCATCGTGAACCTCCTGATACTGGCAGGTTCACGCGTCCGGCCGCATTCCGCATCCCGGGAGCGCGGGAGTGCAGGTCAGGGCCGTTCGTGCCGGTGGACCGGGGCTCGCGGGAGTCCGGCGACGGGTCGCGGTCCGGGCGGCATGAATACGATGGCCGTCCCGTAGATCGACAGGGTAGGAGCACGCACCCATGACAGAGCCCAGGCCCATCGCATCGTGGCTGACCGACATGGATGGCGTCCTCATGCACGAGGGGGTGCCGATCCCGGGCGCGGACGCCTTCATCAAGAAGCTGCGCGACTCCGGCAAGCCCTTCCTCGTCCTGACGAACAACTCCATCTACACGGCCCGGGACCTGCACGCCCGGCTCAACCGCATCGGTCTCGAAGTGCCGATAGCGAACATCTGGACCTCGGCGCTGGCCACGGCCCGGTTCGTCGACAGCCAGCGGCCGAACGGCACGGCCTACGTGATCGGGGAGGCGGGTCTCACCACCGCCCTGCACGAGGCGGGGTACATCCTCAGCGACTCGGACCCCGATTTCGTGATCCTGGGCGAGACGCGGACGTATTCGTTCGAGGCGCTCACCAAGGCGATCCGGCTGATCAACGGCGGGGCCCGGTTCATCGCCACCAACCCCGACAACACCGGGCCCTCCCCCGAGGGCGTGCTGCCCGCCACCGGTTCGGTGGCCGCGCTGATCACCAAGGCGACCGGCAAGGAGCCGTACTTCGTCGGCAAGCCGAACCCGCTGATGATGCGTACGGGGCTGAACGCCATCGGGGCGCACTCGGAGACCAGCGCGATGATCGGCGACCGGATGGACACCGACGTGCTGGCCGGCCTGGAGGCCGGGATGACGACGTTCCTCGTGCTGACCGGGCTGACCACCGAGGCCGAGCTGGAGCGGTTCCCGTTCCGCCCGACCGAGGTGGTCGACTCGATCGCGGATCTCGTCGACCGCGTCTGAGCGCGCCCGCCACCCGGCGTCAGCTGCCCGTCGCGGACTTCCAGTCCGCCACGTAGGACTGGAGGTTCGTGCCGATGTCCTGCCAGTCCGGCTCGAAGATGTCGACGCCTGCCATGATCCGGCCGAGGGCGAGGGCGTGAGCATCGTCGTGGCGCTCAACTCGCCCATGGACAGGGCGAAGCACAGGCCCGCCGCCGCGTTCAGGGACGGCAGCAGCAGCCTGACCTTCCACAGGACGTACGCAGGCCGCGCGCCGAGGGAGGCCGCCGCCTGTTCGCAGGCCGGGTCGAGGCGGACGACGGCGGCCGAGACGGACTGGTGGGCGAAGGCGGTGACGAGGACGGTGTGGGCGAGGACGACGATCCAGCGGGTGCCGTTGAGCAGCAGCGGCGGCTTGCTGAACGCGACCAGCACGGCGAGGCCGACGACCACGGACGGCACCGCGACCGGCGGCATGAACAGGGCGTCCATGGCGCGCCGTCCCCGTGCGCGCAGGGCGGCGGCGGCGAGCACGGCCCAGCCGCCGACGACCAGGGCGAGCACGCTCGCGGTCAGCGCGGTGATCAGGCTGGTGGTCAGGGCGGTGAGCGCGTCACCGCTGGTGGCCGGTAGTCCACGCGGAGATCGTCCCAGACGGGGGTGAACGGGAGGGGACCGTCGCGTGGGCCCTTGCCGGGCCGGGGCCGGGGCCGGGGTCGCCGGGTCGGGGTCACCCCGTGCGCAGGCGCCGGGCCGTGGCCATCAGTGCCGCGCCGGCCAGGAGGAGGCCGCCCGCGACGGCCCCCAGGGCGAGGAGCGTCGCGTCGTCGGGCCCCGTCGCGGCGAGCTCACCGGCGTAGACCCGGCCCGGAAGATTCCCGCTTCCGTCCCCGTCCCCGTCCCCGTCTCCGTCCCCGCGCCACTCTCGGCCGCCGCCCTCGTCCGGGACGATGTCGAAGGGGTAGTGGCCGGACTCCCCCACCCAGTCGCCGTCGTCGCCGCGGCGCTGGACGAGCGCGGCGTCGGCGACGATGTGGCCGGGGGCCGTGTCCGGGGCGAACGCGAGCCGGACCCGAACAGTGACCGTCTCCCCCGGGCCGGCCGAGAACCCCCGGAAGCCGTCGTCGAAGACGCCGACGTGGTCGCCCTGGCCGGTCCTCTCGAACCGCACCGGCCGCCACTGCCCGCCGTCGTCGAACTCCAGGTGGATCTGGCCGGACCGCAGCGTGCGCCGGTGGTCCACGAGGACGAGGACGGGGTGGAGGGCGTCGCACGCCGCGTCGGTCGTGTTGGTGAGGCCGAGCGTCCACGGCCGGGGGGCGCCGCCGGGGCGGTAGGCGTCCGGCCCGGCGTGGATCGTGCTGGTGACGGGGAAGGCGCCGCCGTCCGACGCGGCCTCGCACGCCCGCCCCGCCGGGGGTCCGCCCGCCGCGCTCGCCGCCGGCACCGGCCCGGACAGGGCGAGGCCGGCGGCGGTGGCGGTGACGCCCAGGGCGAGCGTGCGGCGCAGTCGCATGAAGAGCCTTTGCTGGTCGCGGAGTCGGCGACCACCGCGGGCCCGCGGGCCGGGCGGCCGTGGCCGAGGAATCTGCCACCCCGCCCGGCCCGCCCACGCACGACACGGCCCTGTACGGCCCGATGGACCCCGAAATCCCCCTCGATCAGGCCACGTCCAGGCCATTTCGGATTGAGGCGGAGGCGGGGGTGCGAGAAGCGCGTGCGCGGCTGCGTGCTGTGGGGGTGAGCCGGGCGGCCCGGCCCGGCACCCACCAGCCCCCGCGCCCCGGGAATCCGCGGAGCGGCTACGTCCTCGGGGTCGGCCGGGCCGCGTTCCCACGGCCGAAGAGGGGCGCGAGGATGAGTTGCGCGGCGCCCTCGACGACGAGGGTGGGCCCGCCGGGCGCGGCCCGCACCGGTATCGCGGGGACGCCCTCCCGCCGGGCCCGCGCGGCCAGCACCCCCGCCACGCCCCGCACGAACCGCTCCTCGGCGGCGGTCACGGTCCGCCCGCCGAGCAGCACGGCGTCGATGTCGAGCAGGCTCACCAGGTTCCCGGCGCCCTCTCCCAGCACGCGCGCGGCCTCGTCGAGACCGCCCTCGCCGCCGGCCGCGACCGCGGCCAGACAGAGCGCCTCGACGCAGCCGCGGCTGCCGCAGGAGCACCGCGGCCCGTCCAACTGGATCACCTGGTGGCCGAATTCACCGGCCCCGGTGCGCGCGCCGCGGTACAGCGCCCCGCCGAGCACGAGCCCCGCGCCGAGCCCGGTCCCCAGGTGGAGGTAGGCGAAGGAGCGCTCACCCGCGCCCGCGGCGCCGCCCAGGGCGAGGCCGAGAGCCGCCGCGTTCGTGTCCTTGTCGACGACGACCGGGAGCCCGAGCCGCTCGGCGAGCGCGTCGCGCAGCGGGAACCCGTCCCACTGCGGGAAGCCGGTGACCCGGTGCAGCACGCCCCCGGCGTGGTCGAGCGGCCCCGGCACGGCGACCCCGACGCCGAGCACGGACCGGCCACCACGTGCACCCGGGTCCCCCGCGCCCCCGCTCTCGCTCTCGCCCGCCCTGAGCAGCGCGTTCACCTCGCACGCGGTGGCGGTCAGGACGGCGTCGGCGCCCGCGCCCAGGTCGAGCGGGGCGCGCCGGGCGGCGACGACGGTGCCCGCCAGATCGGTCAGGACGGCCCGCAGCTCGTCCCGGTCCAGGTGCAGCCCGACCGCGTGCCCGGCCCCGGCGACGAGCCGCAGCACGGTGCGCGGCTTGCCTCCGGTGGAGGCGCGCCGACCTGCTTCGACGGCGAGCCCGTCCCCGCGCAGCCGGGCCGTGATCTTGCTGACGGCCTGCGGGGTGAGGCCGGTGCGTTCGGCGAGCTCCAGGCGGCTGATCCCGCGCTCGCCCGCGGTGCGCAGCAGGTCGAGCACGAGGGCGGCGTTGTGCCCGCGCAGAGCGGTCAGGTTCACGCCCGCGGTGGGCCTCGCTTCGCTGTTCACCTGCCCATTGTGCCTCGCGCTTGCACTTTGGCAACACCGTTGCTTAAGTGGAGCCATGACTGGTACCAGCTCCCCGCTCAAGGTGGGCCTCGTCGGCTACGGCCTGGCGGGCTCCGTCTTCCACGCCCCGCTGATCGCCGCGACCGAGGGCCTGGTCCTCGACACGGTCGTCACCTCGAACCCGGAGCGGCAGGCCCAGGCCCGCGCCGAGCACGGCGACGCGCTGCGCTTCGCGGCCGCCCCGGACGAGCTGTGGGCCCGCGCCGGCGACCTCGACCTGATCGTCATCGCCTCCCCGAACAAGACGCACGTGGCGATCGCCACCGCCGCGCTGGAAGCGGGCCTGCCGGTCGTCGTCGACAAGCCGGTGGCGGGCACGGCGGCCGAGGCGCGCACGCTCGCGACGCTCGCCGACGAGCGCGGCCTGCTCCTGTCGGTCTTCCAGAACCGCCGCTGGGACAACGACTTCCGCACCCTCGAATCCCTCCTCAAGAGCGGCGAGCTGGGCGACGTGTACCGCTTCGAGTCCCGCTTCGAGCGCTGGCGCCCGCAGCCCAAGGGCGGCTGGCGCGAGTCCGGGAACCCGGCGGAGATCGGCGGCCTCCTCTACGACCTGGGCAGCCACGTCGTCGACCAGGCCCTGGTGCTCTTCGGCCCGGTCACTGCCGTCTACGCGGAGTCGGACGTGCGCCGCGCGGGCGCCGAGGCCGACGACGACACGTTCCTCGCCCTCACCCACGCAAGCGGCGTCCGCTCCCACCTCTACGTCTCCGCGACCACGGCCCAGCTCGGCCCGCGCTTCCGCGTCCTCGGCTCCCAGGCCGGGTACGTGAAGTACGGCCTGGACCCGCAGGAGGCGGCGCTGCGCGAGGGCAGGCGTCCGGCGCCGGGCGTCCCGTGGGGCGTGGAGGACGAGTCCCAGTGGGGCCGGGTCGGCTCCGGCGAGTCCCCGCTGACCGGCGGTGGCCGCCCGCAGCCCACGCTGCCCGGCGACTACCCCGCGTACTACGCCGCCGTGGCCGCCGCCCTGCGCGACGGCGCCCCGAACCCGGTGCCCGCCACCCAGGCCGCCGACGCGCTCGACGTGCTGGAGGCGGCGCGCCGCTCCGCCCGCGACGGTGTGACGGTGACCCTGTGAGCGCCCCCGACATCGAGACGCTGGAGGAGCAGGAGCGCCGCCTCGTCCTGGACTCCTTCACCTACGACGACGCGTGGGCGCTCGGCACGCTCCTGGTGGAGCTGGCCCGCGAGCGCCGGGCACCGGTCGCCGTCGACATCACCCGCGGTGGCCAGCAGCTGTTCCACGCGGCGCTGCCCGGTGCGACCCCGGACAACGACGCGTGGATCGCCCGCAAGCGCCGCGTGGTGGAGCGCTACCAGGCGTCCTCGTACCTGGTGGGCAGCCGCTTCCGCGCCAAGGGCACGACCTTCGAGGACTCCTCGCGCCTGGACCCGGACACCTACGCGGCCCATGGCGGCGCGTTCCCGCTGACGGTGCGGGGAGCGGGAGTCGTGGGCGTCGTGGTGGTCTCCGGCCTGCCCCAGATCGAGGACCACGCGCTGGTGGTGGAGGCACTGGAACGCTTCGTCGCCACCGCGTGAGAGACGCCGCGCCCCCGGAAGGCGCCGCACGAAGTGCGCACCTTCCGGGGGCGCGGGGAACCGCGCGACCAGCCACGACGGCGCTGAACCCGCGTCTCCGGCGCGCGGCGCGACCAGCCCCCAGGCGGAGCCCTACGCCGGCTTCAGCTCCTGCCGCTGCCGCCCCAGTCCCTCGATCTCCAGCTCCACCACGTCCCCGGCCCGCAGATACGGCTTGGGCTCGGGCTGCCCCATCGCCACCCCGGCCGGGGTCCCGGTGTTGATCACGTCTCCCGGGTACAGCGTCATGAACTGGCTGACATAGCGCACCACTTCGGCCACCGGGAAGATCTGCTGAGCCGTGGTGCCGTCCTGCTTGAGCTCGCCGTTGACCCACAGCTTCAGGCCGAGGGCCTGGGGGTCGGGCACCTCGTCCGCGGTGACCAGCCAGGGGCCGAGCGGGTTGAACGTCTCGCAGTTCTTGCCCTTGTCCCAGGTGCCGCCGCGCTCGATCTGGAACTCCCGTTCCGACACGTCGTGCGCGACCGCGTACCCGGCGACACAGGCGAGCGCCGCCTCCTCGGACTCGACGTAGCGGGCCGTACGTCCGATGACCACGGCCAGCTCCACCTCCCAGTCGGTCTTGACCGAGCCGCGCGGCACCAGCACCGTGTCGTCCGGCCCGACCACCGTGTCCGCCGCCTTGAAGAAGACCACGGGCTCGGCGGGCGGCTCGGCACCGGTCTCGGCGGCGTGGTCGTGGTAGTTGAGGCCGATGCACACGACCTTGCCGATCCGGGCCACCGGCGGGCCGACGCGCAGCCCCGTGGCGTCGAGCACGGGCAGGTCGCGGGCGGAGGCGGCGGCGCGGACCCGGTCCAGTGCCGCGTCGTCCGCGAGCAGCGCCCCGTCGACGTCCGGCACCAGGCCCGACAGGTCGCGCAGGGTGCCGTCGGCGTCCAGCAGTGCGGGACGCTCGGCTCCGGCCGGACCGACTCGCAGCAGCTTCATGGGTAACTCCCTCTGTGCTAGGAGGAGCCTCCTAGGCCCGGTGCGGCCGACAGCCATCGGAGGTCTGGTCGATCCTCCAAGTTCGGCGTCCACTCCGCAATACCCCGTTCACGGAGTGGACCCGGAGGGGGCCGGAGGGGACCCGGCCGCCGCCCGCCCGGGGTCAGAGCGCGGGAAGCGCGGCCCCGGCCCCGTACGGCATGTCCCGGTACAGGACGGCCCGCTCGACGGCGCTCCAGGTCGTCGACGTGACGACGTACAGGGCGGCGGCGAGCGGCACGAACGCGACCGAGAACAGCGTCATGAAGGACATCAGCGGCATGTACCGCGACATCGCCGCCATGCCGGGCACCTGCGGCCGGTCGCCGGCCGGGGCCGCCGCCGCGGCCTGGGCCATCTGCCGCTTGGTGCGCCGGTAGTTGAAGGTGGCCACGGCCGCCACGAGCGCGAACAGCGCCACGTAGACCAGTCCCTGCGCGCCGAGGAGACCGCCGTGGGAGAGGGCGTCCTTGGCGTTGCCGCTGAGCGGGGCCGCGCCGAGGGTGTGGCCGAGCAGGGCGTTGGGCGCGCCGCCGATGCTGTGGCTGGAGAACAGGTGGTACAGCAGGAAGAACGCCGGCATCTGGAACAGCATCGGCAGGCACCCCGAGAGCGGGGAGACCTTCTCCTCGCGGTGCAGTTCCATGATCGCCTTCTGGAGCGCCTCCGGGTTCTTCCGGTGCTTCTCGCGCAGCGCGGCGACGCGCGGCTGGAGCTTGAGCCGCGCCCGCTGGCCCCGGGCCCCGGCGCGGGACAGCGGGTGGACGAGGAGCCGGACGGCCGCGGTGAACAGGATGATCGCCGCGGCCGTGGCCGAGGCGGCGAAGAGCGGCTGGAGCGCGCTGGCGAGATGAGCGACCAGGCTGGCGAAGACGGACATGAACGACGACATGGGTGAGCCCTCCGGGGGTCTCGTCGGACCGGAAGATGCGGGAGGCGCGCGGTATCGCGACACGTCGATACTTCGATACGACGAACACGCGCGGGACGCGCTGCATGATGCGGCGGGACGGACCTGCGGGCCGGGACGGAGGATCACCGGGTCCCCGGTGTCTCGTGGCTGAGGCAGCCAGGGATCACCGGGTCATCGGGCCATCGGGGTCCCCGGGCCTCATGGCTGAGGCAGCCGGGGATCACCGGGTCGGCGGGGTCTCCGGTCAGCAGGCCGTCGGGACGAGGCAGCCCGGTGCCCGGGGCCTGGGGCGCCCGGAGGCGTCGGGGTCGCGCTGGGGCAGGAAGGCGGTGCGCTGCGCTCTGTCGCGCAGCGCGGTGCGGACCCGGTGGCGGGGCACGGCGGGCGCGCAGCGGGCGGCGAGCAGGGCGCAGGCCGCGAGGGCGGAGCCGGCGGCGGCGGTCGCGGCGAGCGCGACGGCCCCGGCGAGGCTGCCGGTGTCGACCAGGACGGTCTGGACGAGCAGGAGGAGCAGCAGCGCGGCCGGGCGCGGGCCGGTGGGCCAGGTGCGGGGGCGAACCATGCGGCGTCCTCCTTCCGTCGTCGACGCGTACGGACCCGCTGGCGGGTCCGTGAGGCATGTCCTGCCAGTTATACAGCCTCGGTCACGACCGGCTGAAGCAGGCGGCGGGGAGCGAGCAGGGCCCGGCTGACCGGATCGGCCGGGTCCGGGTCGAGTCCGGCGCCCGGGAGCATCTCCACGTCTTCGAGCGGGACCGGGCCTCCGCAGGCCGGGCACTCCCCCACGGTGCCGAGCGCCGTACCGCACACGGCGTGCCGGAACTCCCGCAGCGGCTCGGTTCCCGGGATGCCCCGTCCCCAGGCGCCGAGGGCGCGCAGCGCGGGCCACAGTTCGCGGCCGCGCGCGGTGACGACGTACTCGTCGCGCGGCGGCGACTGCTGGTAGCGGCGCTTCTCCAGGACGCCGGCCGCGGTGAGGGTCTGGAGCCGGGAGGCGAGGACGGCGCGCGGGATGCCGAGGTGCACGAGGAAGTCGTTGTAGCGGCGCACGCCGTACAGGGCGTCGCGCACGACGAGGAGCGTCCAGCGCTCGCCGACGATCTCCAGCGCGCGGGCGATCGAGCATTCCTGCGCCGCGTAGTCCTTGCCGAGTGCCATGCCTCCCACTGTAGCCACCCTCCTCCCCAAGGTTCAATGAACGAACCGACAGTGCTACGCTCGCCCCACAACCAGAGTTCATTCACTGAACCCACGAGTGGACGGCCCTCCCATGTCACAGCCCACCCGCACCGAAGCCGTCGCCGCCCCGCCCGGGCCTGCGGCCCCGCCGGCGCCCCGCCCCGCGGCCACCCTCGCCGTCACGAGCGCGGCGACGGCGGTGGCCCTGATGACGTACACCGCGCCGATGATCACGCTCGGCGACACCGCCGCGTCCCTGCACACGCCGCTGTCGTCGCAGGCCTGGCTGCTCAACGGCACGCCCCTCGGGCTCGCGGCCCTGCTCCTCGTCGCGGGCAGCCTCGCCGACGACTACGGCCGCCGCCGCGCCTTCCTCTACGGCACCTTCGCCCTCGGCGTCACGACGGTCCTGAGCGCCCTGGCCCCCACCACGCTCCTGTTCACGCTCGCCCGGGTCGCGCAGGGCGCCGCGTCCGCCGCGGTGATCGCCGCGAGCCTCGGGCTGCTGGTGCACGCGTTCCCGACCCCGGCGGGCCGTATCCGGGCGACCGGGGTCTGGGGCGCGTTCGTCAGCGGCGGCATCGCGCTCGGCCCGGTGGTGGCGGGAGCGGTGGCCGGGGCCGCGGACTGGCGGTGGTCCTACGCGGTGCTGGGCGCGGCCGCGCTCGCCGTCGCCGCGCTCGCGCCGAAGGCCCTGACGGAGTCGCTGTCCCCCCGCCCCGGCCGCCCCGACCTGCCCGGCGCGCTCACCCTCGGCCTCGCGCTCGTCGCGCTGCTGGCCGCGCTCACGCTGGGCCGCGACGGATGGCTGCGCGCGCCCATCGGCCTGCTGCTCCTGGCGGCCGTGCTGCTCCTCGCCGCCTTCGGGGTCCTGGAGCGCCGCAGCGCGACCCCGATGCTCGACCTGTCCCTGCTGCGCCGCCCGCTCTTCCTGGCCTCGACGGCGGGGGCGCTCTTCACCGGCCTGTCGGTCATCGCGCTCTTCAGCTACGTCCCCACGCTCGTCCAGCAGACGATGGGGGTCTCCCCGATGGGTACGGCCGGGCTGCTCGTGCTCTGGTCCGGCTCGTCGTTCCTGGTCGCCCTCCAGGCGCGGCGCCTGGCCGGCCGGGTCTCCCCGCGCCACCAGCTGGCCCTCGGCTTCGTCCTGCACGCGCTGGCCGTCGCCACGATGCTGGGGGCGGTCGGCTCCGGTCACTGGCAGCGGCTCCTGCCCGGGCTGCTGCTCTCCGGCATCGGCAGCGGCCTGCTCAACGCGGCGCTGCCCCTGCTCGCCGTCGAGTCGGTCCCGGCCGGGCGAGCGGCGATGGGCTCGGGGGCCAACAACACGGCGCGGTACATCGGTTCGGCGGCGGGTGTCTCCCTGACGATCGCCCTCGCGACGTCCTCGGGCCCCTCCCACCACGCGCTCGCCCAGGGCACGAACACGGCGCTCCTGGTCTCCGGGACACTGGCCCTGGCGGCGGCCACCCTCCTCCTCACCCTCCACGACAGACACCCCACCGCCCAGCTCTGACCCCGCTCCTGCACGGGCCCCAGAGGGGGCAGGCGCCGACACCTTTCAGGGGAACGCCCCCGATGAGATGCCGCACGCAGTGCGCATCCCAGGGGCGCGGGGAACTGCACGAGAACCCCCACGACGGGAAAGCCGACCATCCTCCCAGGAACCCGCAGGGCACCACGCCCCCACAACAACCCACCCAGGGGCGCGGGGAACTGCGCGAGAACCCCCACCGGCCGCGCACCCGAAGACCGACCCATCAGGGGCGCGGGGAACTGCGCAAAAACCACAACCCGGCCGCACCCACCCCACGCCCCCCACACCAACCCGGGCGCCCCCTACCGCTCCCCACCCACCCCCAAAGAACCCCGCGCCAAAACCTCCTCGTCCCCCCGCCCATCCCGATCGGGCGACCCCCCGTAAGTCACCACACCGGCCACCACGACATTGCAGCCCAGTGCAACGACCCCCGCATTGACCCCGAACACCGGATCAAGCCCCCCGAACACCAGCCCGCACACCACCCCCACCCCCACCACCAGCCCACTGACCGCCCCCACAAGACTCAACCGCCGCCACACCAACCCCACCAGCACCATAGGCAGCAGCTGCGCCATCCCCTCGTAGGAGATGAGAGAGAGCCGCACAAGCGTGTTCGGCGCGCCATACGTGAGCAGAAGCGCCACCACCCCCGCGACGACGACCACCACCTGCGCCCCGGCCTTCCGTGCCGCGGGTCCCCGCCACCGCGGCACGAGGGACAGCACACTGCTCCCCCACATCGTGCCGATGACCAGCATGAACACCGCCATCGGCACGATCGACGACAACGCGGCCGCGACCCCGATCACCCCCACCGCCCAGGCCGGCAACGAGTCGACGACCAGCTTGAGCAGCGCGAGGTTCGACTCGGCCCCGCTCAGCCCCGGCACGACGAACAGCGCGGCCATGCCCAGCAGCATCGGCACGAACAGCAGGATGTTGTAGGCGGGCAGCCACATCGCGTTGCGTCGCAGCACATCGGCGTCGCGGGCCCCGAGGTACCCGGCGACGGTGGTCGGGAAGATGACGACGGTCAGGGCGTTCAGGAAGGTGGTCGTGGCGAACCACCCGGTCCCGTACGGGCTGGCGCCACTGCCCGGCAGCGTCAGCCACGCGCCCTTCTCCTCGACTAGCCGCCCGAGGAAGTCCCCGTAGCCGCCGAAGTAGTGCAGCGGCACGTAGACGGCGAGGAAGGCGAGCGTGACGATGACGAGCACGTCCTTCAGGACGGAGACCCAGGCGCTGCCGCGCAGCCCGCTCACCACCACGAAGACGGTGGTGACGGCGAAGCCGACGAAGTAGGCCCAGTTGAGGCTGATCGCGCCGTAGGACATCGTCGACACGACCACGCCCATCCCGGTGATCTGCAACTGGATGTACGGCAGCAGGAAGACGGTCACGAGGATCGCGACGGCGGCGCCCAGCCACGGCCGGCCGAACCGGTGGGCGACCATGTCGGTGATGCTGACGAGGCCGTGCTGCCGCGCGTACGCCCAGAGCAGCGGCCCGACGACGTAGCCGACGGCGTATCCGCACGACATGTAGGCGACGACGTACAGCACCGGGGCGCCGTAGTTGTAGCCCCAGCCGGCGGCGCCGAGGTAGCTGAAGCTGGTGTAGCCCTCGCCCGCCATCAGCACCCAGATGAAGACCGTGCCGAGCGAGCGGCCGCCCACCGACCACTCGGCGAGGCCGCCGCCCTTCCCCTTGCCGCGCACGGCGAGCAGCCCGAGGGCGAGGGTGACGACCATGAAGGCCCCGAAGAGGGTGCTGGCCACCGCCGCGTCGCTCATGACCGCTCCTGCCTCTCGCGCGCCTTCCGGTCCCCGCGCCACGTCAGCCAGACGGCGGCGGGCGTCAGCAGGGTCGCGGCCAGCAGCCACACGAACAGGAACGGCAGGCCGAACACCACGGGCTCGACCCGGTTCGCGAACGGCAGCGCGCCGATGTACAGCACGAAGGGGACGAGGAGCCAGAGCAGCTGGGGCCGTTTGATCACGAGCAGGCAGCCTATGCCCGCGGCGCCGTCCGGCTGAGCTTCCCCCACACCACGAGCCGGTACCTGGACGTGAACTCGGGGGTACAGGTGGTGAGGGTGATGTAGTACCCGGGTTCGCGGTACCCGGCCGACGGCACGACCCGGCTGCGCGGCACCGCCCCGACGACGCCCCCGTCCCCGGCGGAGGTCCGCGCGAGGCTCTTGTCGACGACGTACGTGTAGGTGGCCTCCCGGGTCCGCACGGTGAGGGTGTCGCCGCGCCGCAGCCGGTTGATGTACCGGAACGGCTCACCGTGCGTGTTGCGGTGCCCGGCGAGCGCGAAGTTCCCGGCGCGGCCGGGCTGCGCGGTGCCCGGGTAGTGGCCGACGTACCCGCGGTCGAGGACGTTCGCCTTGCTGATCCCCTGGGCGACCGGGGCGCGCAGGCCGAGGCGGGGGACGTCGAGGATGGCGTAGGCCTGGTCCCAGCGGGGTTGCGCACCGCGCCCCCGGGCTCCGGCCCCGCCGCCACCGCTGCCGCCCCCACTGCTGCCGCCCTCGCTGCCGCCGGAGCCCGCGGCGGGACGCGACGGAGCCTCGTCCCCGACCGCCGGATCGTCCCCCGGGACGCCCGCGTCGCCGCCCGCCTCCACCGGCGCGGGGCCGGTCCCGCCTGCCCACTCCCGCTCCAGGGCCCGCACCTTGTGCCCGGCGTCGGCCTTGGCCTGCCGATTGGTCCACCACAACTGGTGCACGACGAGCAGAAGCAGCACGACGCCGACGGTGACGGCGACCTCGGCACCGCTCCACAGCACGCGCCGCAGGGGCGAGCGAGGGGGCCGCCGCCCCTGGGCGACGACGTGAGGCCGGCTGTCCGTACGTTGCGGGGGCACGCGCGCAAGATAGGCCGCCTCGCCCCAACTGGCCAGGCACACGCCCTCCCGATCTGCCCCGCCCCCGAGCCGGGCGCCCGCCGCCCCTCCCTCCTGTCCCTCTTGAACGCCCCTCCCGCCGGGCACCGGCGTCGCCGGACACGGGCGGTCCCACCCGACCCGTCCGGCAGTACCGTGTCCTTCATGCGCCCCGACACGCCTGCCACGCCCGCCGAGAACGAGCACGCCGACCACGTAGCGGAAGCCGAGCGCCTGGAACGCACGGCGGCCATGTACCCCGAGGACGCGGAAGCGCTGCTCCTCCAGGCCGCCGCTCATTACGAACTGGCCGACGCCCGCGAACGCGCCACCGCCCACTACGACGCCCTGCTGGCCGCGCCGGACGTGCACGACCCCGCCCTGATCCGCGCGCTGAAGGCCGCGAACCTCTGGGAGTACGGCCACGAGGCCGAGGCCCAGGCGATCATCACGGGCCTGCGCGCGAGCGCCCCGCGCTCCCCGGCGCCGTGGGTGATCATCGCCGAGTCCCTCGAAGCGCACGACGAGCTGGAACCGGCGCACGAGACGTTCACCGAGGCCCTCGAACTCCTCGTCCCGCAGCCGGAGCGCGACTCGGGCGACGTCGGGTACGCCAAGCACCCGCTCGTCCTCGGCCGGCACCGCGTCCGCCGCCTCCTCGGCGCCGACCACGACACGTGGGACGCCCTCGCCGACCGCGTCAACCGCACGTCGGTCTCCCTCGACGAACTCCACGACCCGAAACGCCTGTGGGCTCTCGGCTCGAACAACCCGGCGGAACTCCGCGCGGAGATCGACCGCCTCCACGCGGAACTGGGCTCGTTCCGCGAGGCCCTCTCCCGCCCGTTCCCAGTGGCGGTCCTGCACTGGCCGTCCGCCGAATACGCGGAACTCCTCGCGGCGTACCCCGCGCTGGGCTCCGAATACCCGTCCTACGAAGCCCACTTGGCGTCAATAGAGTCCTCCCTGCGCGAACTCGCCGCGTCCGGCACGGCCAACCTCGGCATCGTCACAGGCACGCTCCCGTCCTACGAGGCCTTCGCCGCGTCGGAGGCCTCCTCCCCCGACGACGCGTCGCTGCTCCCGCAGTACGCGACGACACTGGCGGCCCGGGGCCGAGCGGTGGCTTGGCCGCCGGCGGGGGACGGGGCGTGCTGGTGCGGGTCGGGGTCGGCTTATTCGGGGTGCCATGGGGAGTGATCCCCGCCCGTCCGCCCCCCGTACCCCGGCAGGTCCGCACCCGGTGAACCAAGTGAAGCCTTCCTCACCGACAGTCTCCGCCCGGATGTCCAAGCAGGTCAGCAAGGACACAGCGGCGGAGTTGGCGGTACGCCGGCTGCTGCATGCCGCCGGGTTGCGCTATCGGATCGAGTACCGCGTACCAGGCATGGCACGGCGCCGCATCGACGTGGCCTTCCCCCGCGCGAAGGTCGCGGTACTCATCGACGGTTGCTTCTGGCACGGGTGCCCTCGTCATGCCACACAACCGAAGTCGAACGCGGAGTGGTGGCGGCGAAAGCTGGAGCGGAACGTGGCTCGCGACCGTGAGACGACAGAGCACCTGACCGCCATCGGCTGGACCGTCCTCAGGTTCTGGGAACACGAATCGCCCGAACACGTGGCCGCACTCGTCGAGCAAGCGGTACGGGAGCAGAAGGTCCCCCCAGCGACATGAACCTGGAAAGGCCATGTGACCAGGTCATATGCGCATGCGCCAGGCAAGGGCTCGGAAGTCGTGACCTGGTCCCTGCGCCACCTGCCCCGGCCACCGGTTAACGTTGGATCGTTCGGGGCGGAGCGTGTGCCGACATCGACGTGCAGTCACGTGTCGATGCCGCTCGCCCGGGACGGTTCGATGGTCCTAGGGGGAGCGCGGCGCCGTGGCTGACGAGTTTGACGACATGTACGACACCTTCAGCATGCTGCTCGACAAGTGTCCGCCGGCGGAGACGGTGAAGCGGCTGGAGCAGTTCGGCATCGACGCCTCGACCATCCGACGGATCCAGGACCGACACGAGCAACAGATCACCAGGATCCGGGAGCTCGAAGAACCGCAGACCGTCATTCGCGGCAACCGTGACACCTGGTACACCGGGCCGCGCCCCGGGGACCGATGCTGGCCGGCGCTGGAACAGTCGTTGCACGATCGGGGTTGGAGCGACGCCTCGACCAAGTCCCTCGACGACTCCTCCACCCGCATCATGTCGCTGCTGGACCACCCTCGGGAACAGGCCTTCTCGACGCGCGGTCTGGCTCTCGGATACGTCCAGTCCGGTAAGACCACCAACTTCACCGCGGTGATGGCCAAGGCGGCCGATCGCGGCTACAAGTTGTTCATCGTGCTCTCGGGTATCCACAACGGACTGCGCAGGCAGACGCAGGCTCGGCTCGTCTCCGAACTCGTGGAACCCAACCCCGATCTGTGGTCACAGCTGACCGGCCTCGACCAGGACTTCGTCCCGCCCGCCAACCCGGCCTCCTTCTTCGGCAAGAGCAACCGGACCCACGTCCTGTGCGTGGTGAAGAAGAACGCGGCGGTGCTGCGAAAACTGGCCACGTGGTTGGAGGGCGCGTCCAGCTATCTGGAGAACTGCCCGGCACTGATCATCGACGACGAGGCGGATCAGGCGACCGTCGCCACCAAGTCGATCAACCCCTTGATCCGACGCCTCATGAAGGGACTGCCGCGCAGCGCCTACATCGGCTACACCGCCTCCCCCTTCGCCAACCTTTTGATCGACCCGAGCGCCGAGGACCTGTATCCGCGGGACTTCATCGTCAACCTGCCCAAGCCCGCGGACCATTTCGGCACGGAGGTGCTGTTCGGCCGTTACGCCCTGGACGGCGAGGACCCGGCGGACGTGGACGACGGCTATGACATGATCCGCTCGGTCCCCGAGACGGACATCGAATACGTCCGGCCGCTCACGCGTGCGGACGTGGACGGGTTCGTCCCGGAGATCACCGCGACCCTGCGCAGGGCGGTCCTCTACTTCTGGCTCGTCGTCGCCGCGCGTCGTGTGCGCGGTACCGGCAACCCGCACAACACGATGTTGATACACACCAGCGTCAACACCTCGGTCCACAACAGCTTCAGGACTCCGCTGGAAGCGCTACGGGCCGACACGAAGGCTTCTCTGCGAGATCCCTCCCTGATCGAAGAGATGCGCAAGCTGTGGGAGGACGAGACCGGGCAGGTCGCCGCCGAAGAATTCGGAGAGACCAAGGTCCCGTTCGAAGCCCTGTCGAGGGAGCTTCCGAACGCGCTGGACAGTTGTCGCGTCATCATGGACAACTCCAGCAGTCAGGACCGGCTCGACTACGAGAACGGGCCGGTGGTCGCCATCGCGGTGGGTGGTAACACCCTCTCTCGTGGGCTCACCCTGGAGGGCCTCTCCGTCAGTTACTTCGTGCGCGCGGTGTCCGCCTACGACACGTTGTTGCAGATGGGGCGCTGGTTCGGGTTCCGCAAGGGATACGCCGACCTTCCGCGTACATGGATGACCGACGAACTCGCCGAGTGGTTCCGCCACTTGGCGACGGTCGAGACCGAGATGCGCCGCGACATCGACGTCTACCTGCACAATCCCAACGAAACGCCGTTGACCTTCGCGGTACGCCTGCGGACCCATCCCTCGCTGCAGGTGACCGCGGCGGCCAAGATGAAGGGTGCCGTCAAGGCCGCCTCGTCCTACGGAGGCAAGCGTGTGCAGACACACTGTTTCCACACGGATGCCGCGTGGTTGCGACAGAACCTCGAGGCCGCTCGGCGACTGGTCTCCCAGGCCGCGACGAACAACGCGGTGGCGAAGGAGGACCGCGCGGCCGAGGGGCGCATCCTGTTCCGTGGAGTACCCCACGACGTGGTCCTCGACTTCCTGAGCGAGTACCGGTTCCACGAGGGGACGCGGGAGAAGGGAGCGAAGCTCGTTCGGGAGAACGATGCCAAGCTCATCACCGAGTACATCAGGAAGCGGGTTCGCAACGCCGGCGCGCTTCGCCGCTGGAACGTGGCCGTCATCGGCAATCCGCCGAAGACGCCCGAGGGGAATCACGAGTTCGCGCCGAACGTGTCCGTGGGTCGTGTCACGCGAGCCAAGCTCGCCACGCGGGCCGACGACAAGGGTGACGCGTTCGCGGACATCAAGACGCTGATGAGCCGCAAGGACGCGGCAGTCGACCTGGCGGGCGATGCCACGGGGCTGACGGAACAGCAGATCCGAGACGCACGACGGATGCAGCTCCCGGACACGGGACTGCTCGCGCTGTACCCGATCGACAAGTACTCCGAGCCCGATCGTTCCAAGAAGTTGCGCGAGCCTTTGGATGCGGAGGACCACGTGATCGGCGTCGGTCTCGTGTTCCCCGAGCCGGACGGACCCGACTCCGCAGTCGAACCCGAGTACGTCTCCGCGGACCTCTCCGGCGTACAGCTCGAGGAGTTCGAGGAGGAGGAGCTGCGCCTCATCGAGGGGGCGGAGTAGTGGACGCCGAGTCGCTGCGTGACATGGTCGCCCAGCAGTGGTCGGCCCTCGAGACGGAGCCGGTGACCGCCGAGCGCCGGTTGCGGGTCACCGACCTTCCGGTCCGGACCGACAACGGCAGTCTGGTGGCCGCGATCGACTACGAGGGCCATCGTCACTTGCTCGTGCCCATGAAGTCGCGCCAACAACTACGCAGAGGCCCCGACGGCCCTGTACTCCATCTGCGCAAACGTCCCCTCGAGGACGAAGCGGGATACCGCACGTACGCCGATCTGGGTTGTCTGGAGCGCAACCTCAACGATCTCTTCGCCACGTTGTGTTCGGACGTCCTGGTCGCGGCCGAGCAGTTGCCGTCGAACCCGGTCAAGGCGCTGTACCGCGCGATGGACCGGTGGAAGTCGCTGTTCCGGGTCCAAGGAGCGCCCCTGAGCGCTGAACGGCTCACCGGCCTCTTCGGCGAGCTGACGGTCCTGGTCAGGATGCTCGAGAAGGATCCCAGCGCCCACCGTCTGTGGCTGGGACCCACCGGACACCGACACGACATCGCGGCCCCGCAGGGAGCGATCGAGGTCAAGGCGACAACCACCGCGGAAGGGCGGCGCCCACGCATACACGGGCTCGACCAGTTGGAGACGCCGGACGGGGGGTCATTGCATCTGGTCTGGTTCCGACTGGCTCCGTCGGCGAATTCGGGCGCCTCGCTCCCGGATCTGGTTGATCGCGCGTTGGAGCTGTGCGATGACGAAGCCGCCGTGCGTCACCTCCTGAGCAAGGCCGGCTGTCAGGCCTCGGACGTCGAGCATTACCGCGACACCCGCTTCGTCGTCGCGGAGGAGCGTTGGTACCGCGTGAGTGAAGACTTCCCGCGCCTGACCGCACGACAACTCCGACAGGCGGGCGTGCCCGTGACGGTTCTGGATGTCGAGTACTCGATCGATCTGTCCGGCAAGCACCCCGAGCCCCTCGACGACGAAGGTGCCGCCGAGGCCCTCGAACTGCTTCTCCAGGAGCTTGAATGACCGTCCCGGTCTGGTTCTCCCAGCCGTACCCGCCGGAGGGGGCCAGCGCCGCCGAAGGCATTCGTAACCAGTTGGGTAGTCCGGCGCTCGACCTGTTCACCATCTTGGTCCGCGAGTCGGCACAGAACAGTTGGGACGCACGCCCACCGGGGTCGTCCGAGCCCGTGCACTACGAGATCGACCTGTCGAGTGTCGGCCCGGCGCACGCTCCGGCCTGGCGAGATCTGCTGCTCAGCACCGCCCCGTCGAGCAGCCAACTCCCCCTGCGTGATTCGCTGGCCCGCGGGCCGATCCGGTTGCTCACCGTCTCCGACCGCGGTACCACGGGTCTCGGAGGCCCCACCAGGGCGGACCGAACGGCCGATGAGATGTCACGCGACTTCGTCTCGTTCGTCCGCAACATCGGGGAGCCGCGCGACACACCTTTCGGGGGTGGCACCTACGGTTTCGGCAAAGGCATCTTCTACTTGCTCTCCCGCTGCGGCACTGTGTTGATCCACACACGGTGCCGAAACCCGCAAGGCGAACTGGAGACACGGCTCATCGGCTGCTCCCTGTGGCGGAGCTACTACGCGGACGACACACACGCCTCTCGGCGCTACACAGGTCGTCACTGGTGGGGCGATGCCTCGGGTGAAGTCATCGAACCCCTGATCGGACCGGAGGCGGACGCGGCCGTGCGTCGGCTCGGCCTCCGTTCGTTCGGGCCGGTGGAGACCGGCACGTCGGTCGTGGTGATCGACCCGAAATTGGAACGCGACGAGCGGCGTATCGAGGCTGACGAAGTCGCCGACTACCTGGCTGAGACGATCTGTTGGCACCTGTGGCCGAAGATGATCGAGAAAGAGTCCGGTGTGCCGGCGATGCGGTTCAAGGTCAGGTGCGAAGGTCGGGACGTCCCGGTGCCCGATCCCCGCCGACACCGTCCGCTCAGTCTGTTCGTCGCCGCCTACGAGCGGATGGCCGGTGAACAGGGACACGATCTTTCATGCGGCAAACCGCGGAAGTTGTTGGGCAGGTTCGGCGTGGTCAAACGCATCATGCCGCCGCTGCAGCCGAAGCCCGCGTCGCGCATGCTCGGTATCGAGGACCTGGTGCACCACGTCTGCCTGATGCGGCCGGCCGAACTCGTGGTCACGTACCACGCCGGGCCGAAGCCCCCGAGTGAGAATCAGGGATACGCCGGCGTGTTCCGCGGTGACCCCGACATGGACGAGGCATACGCCAAGGCAGAGCCACCCACGCACGACGCCTGGCACTGGCACTCCCTGGAGATTCCGGACAGCACCTACGTGCGGACGACGTTCCGTCGCATCCACGAGGAGATCAACAAGCTCCTCGCGCTGAGCGGCGGAGTCCGCGCGGGAGCCGCCCGCGTCCCCTTGGGCGCGGCCAGCGCCCGCTTCTCGGGTCTGGTCGGCGGGGCCTGGGGGATCGGTGGGGCCACTGCCTACGCCAGGCCCGGCGCCGGACTTCCCGGTCACGGCAACGCAGGGGACGAAGAGGAAGGGCCCGAAGCCACTGTCCGCGCCTCCGGTCACCGTACGGCCGCGTCCTCGGCAGAGCCGGGCGGCACCCCGGAGGCGGGTACCTCACAGGGTTTCGAGGCTCCTGTTCTGCGTCGGGTCAGACCTCGCGTGCAGTACGTGGGTGAGCCCTATTACGACGAATGGGGGCAACGAGCGGTACTGGTTCAGGAGTTCAGGCTCCCCGTCGATGTCCCCCAGCAGGTCCGGATCAACCTCGCCGTCACCCTTCCGGGTTCCGGCGGTCGGGAGACCGACCCACCCGCGGGTGCGCGCATGCCCACCCTTCTCGGATGGCAGGATCCGAGCGGAGGTCTGTACACGACACCCGAGTTCGAGATCACCGGAGGCGAAGCGGTCTGGCGGGTGTTGGTCGAGCCCGCTCCGGACACGGTCACAGAGATCGCCATCAAGGTGAAGGCGATGACGGACTGATGGCTCGCCATGCCCTCCCCTATCGCGTTCCGCCGCGCGACGTCGTCGAGACCGGTCCTTGGACGCTCGTCACTCCTGACGGCGAGGTGCCTCTCCCGGAAGCGATCGACGACTGGGACTACCAGATGGACCTCAGCCTCCGTCGTCGGGTGACAGTCGATCAGGTCCGCACCCGAGCACGAGCCGGCCTGCCCGAGGACACCGAACTCATGCTTTCCGCCGTGTGGACGGCCACCGGATCGAATCTGCGTGGCCCCGGTCATGTCACCTGTCTCACCGGGGCGGAGCCGGTGACCGTCGATCTCGACGTCCGGCTACGTGGCGCCGATCTCGGCGGAGTACTCCTGCTGGAGACCGCTCTGGTCCTGGGGCGGCGCCGCGACGACGCCCGACCGGCCGCACCGAGACGTGCCGGTTCCGTGTTGTGGCAGGACACCGCGGAGCTGCGGCTCCAAGGCGATGCGCCGCAGTTCCCGATGGCTGTCATCGACTTCTCCAGGACGTCGTTCCCGAACGGCGCCGCCTGGCACGTCCAGATCGACGGAGAACTGGACAGTGCCGCCATGGGTTCGCTGTTGTTGCTGATCAACGAGAGAAACACGGTGACAACCGAAGCGTTCCAGAACGCCGCACGTCCGCGACCTGTGGACCGTGCCGTGCTGTCAGCCGCCCATGCGGACGTCGCTCGGACCTTGATGGAGCATGCGCTGTCCCACGAGGATTTCGCGGACGGCTGCGACTTCGCCGAGGGCTCCTTGGGCGCCACGCTGCTCTCGCTGTTCCAGCGATTGTTCCCGGAACAGTCCGTCACCGACGTACGTCTCCGCCGACAGCACTCCCCCGGCCTGTTCTCGTCCGAACTCCAGGCGGCCGTGAAGATCTTCGAGGAGCCCCAGTGAGCTTGCTCTACCCCCGCTTGCTCGCGGGCCAGGCCAGGCCTCTCTTCGACGAGTACCAACAGTTGTCGATCACGGAACTGACAGAACGCGCGGACGTCTCCCATCCGTCGACGGTCTATGTGGCCACCGGCGGCGACCGTGTGGGTCCCGAGCAGTTGTCGGAGCTTCGCGAGGCAATCCTGCACCTGGCCCGACAGGCGGGTTTCCCCGACGCCTCGGACCGCTCGCGCAACGCCGAGTTCGATGTCCGTCTCGCTCGGCTACTGCACTCCCGCATGTCCCTGGCTCCCGCCGAGGCGGCCTCGCGTGACCTGTGGGCCTTCCTCGCGCTTGTGCTTCTCCCGGACGTCGCCTTCTGGCGGTACCCCAGACCGCCGAAGGACCGTGCGCTCGGCACCGACCTGACCCGTCACGTCTTCGGCCGCCTCTGGTGGCGCGCACAGTTGATCTTCTCCCCTGCCGCCCCCGAACCGTACGAGGCTCTCAACATCCTCGGTGAGGCGGCGTTCGACCAGATCTATGCCCGGCGAGCCGCTCTGGGCGGCAGTCCGCACCTCGTGAAAGCGATCATGAGGGTCTGGAACGAACTGGACCTCCGTGGACTCAATCGCCGTGAGACTCTGCAGGACTTCCTCAAGCGACTGCTGCGCCTGGCCCCGTTCGTGCTGTTCGACGCCATCGACGAGCAGGCACTGGACACAGAGTTGCGGGAAGCGGCACGCGAATCGGTGACCGAGCTGCTGCGTACCAAGCACGGAGAGAGCGACCGGGGCACGACCGCCGTGGAGGAGCAGTTGGCGACGGTGTTCGCCCACGCGGCCGCTGTCCCCTCTGTGTCCGTCGACGTACCGGACCATGGGCCGCGCCACGCAACGGCGACCGGAGCCATCGCGGCCTCCCCGTCGACCGACCGTGCCGGGCACTTCACCTCGTTCGAGATCTGTGCCGGGTCCGGCGCGCAGGCACTCGGCCTCGAGCAGGCCGGGTTCGATCCTGTGCTGCTGCTCGACACCAAGGCCCATGCCTGCTGGACGATCGAACTCAACCGGCCGCAGTGGAAGGTGCTCTGTGGCGACCTGCTCCACTTCGACCCCGCGGACCACCCCGAGGTGCACGGAGTCGATCTGTTCAGCGGCGGCCTGCCACGGATCAAGTCCGCGGCCGCCGTGCGGCGCCCGGACGACGAACTCGAACGTGCGGTGCTGCGACACGCAGTGGAACTCGTGCCGCGGATCCGCCCCAGAGCGGTGGTGCTCGAGAACCTCCCGGACCTTGTCGAGAAGGACGACTATCGAGCGGAGCGGGCGTGGATGGAGTCACAGTTGCAGGGAGCGGGGTACCGCGTGTTCTGGAAGGTCCTGGACGCTGCGGACTTCGGAGTCCCTCAGCACCGCAGGTCGGGCTTCCTGGTCGCGTTGCAGGAGGCGCACGCGGAGGGTTTCGTCTGGCCGTCACGGACGGTGTTGCGCGTGCCGACCGTCGCCGACATCCTCCGACCGTCGATGGCCCAGGGCGGTTGGCGCGGCGCCGACCAGTGGGCGCTACGGGCCGACCGTCCGGCTCCCGCCCTCGTGGGCGGTTCCGACCGTCGCGGTGGAGCGGACCTGGGTCCCACGGGTTCGAAGCGTGCCTGGGCCCAGTTGGGGGTGAACGGCAACAGCCTCGGTGACGACGTGCCCGACGCCGATTTTCCGCCGCTGGAGTTGCCCAGGCTCACGCTCGGCCAGACCGCGCTCCTGCAGGCCATCCCGCCCACCTGGCAGATCTCCGGTGGCAAGACAGCCGCCTATCGACAGATCGGCAACGCCCTGCCGCCTCCGGTGGCCCGGGCACTGGGAGTGGCGATCGCCACCGCGCTGGCCCTCTAGGATCGCCACATGAACGCACCGTCCCCTCCCGCCTCCCCCTTCAAGATCGTCGATCTTTTCGCGGGGCCCGGCGGGCTCGACCAAGCCGCGCGGCAGCTCGGTGTGGCGTCCGTCGGCATCGAGTGGGACAAGGACGCCTGCGCCACCCGGAGCGCCAACGACCTGCAGACCGAATGCGGCGACGTGCGGGACTTCGATGCGGACCGGTTCACCGCCGACGGATGCAACGTCCTGGCCGGGGGCCCTCCGTGCCAGACCTTCACGGTGGCGGGCAGAGGGGCGGGACGTCGCGCGCTCGACCACGTCCTCACCTTCGCGGACCGGTTGCGCGCGCGGCATCCGATGAAGGCAGTCCGAGCCGACCTCGCAGCGCTGAAGGACGAGGTGACGGGCAAGCACGACGACCGAACCGGACTCGTCCTGGAACCTCTGCGTTGGGCACTCGAGGCCGTCGACGTGGGCCGCCCCTTCCAGGCGATCGTCCTCGAGCAGGTGCCGGCCGTGCTCCCGGTGTGGAAGAGGTACGCCGAGATCCTGCGTGGAGAGGGGTACGCCGTGGCGACCCCCCGGGTCCTCCACACCGAGGAGTACGGGGTTCCGCAGACCCGGCGCAGGGCCATCCTCATCGCCCGCTGGACCGGCGAGGACCGCTTGCTGTCCGGGGTTCCGAGTCTGCCCGAGCCGACGCACGGGCGTTATCACAAGCGAAAGGCTCGGGAGGAGCACGGTCTCGGTCTGGCACCCTGGGTCAGCATGGAGGACGTCCTCACCGAACGCCCCACCCCCTTCACCGTCGTCTCCAACTACGGGACCGGAGGGGATCCGAAGGCCCGCGGCGAGCGCGGATCGTCCGAGCCGGCCGCGACGGTGACAGGCAAGATCTCCCGCAACCGGGTCGTCGGCCGGGGCGGACGCGAACAACCCCGTCTCACCGAGTCCGAGGCGGGTCAGCTCCAGACCTTCCCCGCCGCGCCGGACTGGATCTGGGGTGGTTCCGCCGTCGCCCAGCAGATCGGCAATGCAGTGCCGCCCCGCCTCGGTATGCACGTACTCGCAGCGGCCCTCGACCTCGATCGCGAACACCTGGAGCAGGCGTTGAAGCAGTACTACACCTGCTGATGTCACCGACCGCATCGGTCGGAGCGACGCTCGGACCGATGCGTCCCCTTGCAACCGAGCCGACCCACCCGTGACCCAGCTCACAGCGCCAGATCTGTCACACATCCCCATTCTGCTCCGTCAGAGTCAGGTAACCGACACACCGGCGGCCGCACCTCACGGTCGGCCCGCCCGACGGCTCTGGGAGATCACCATGGAAGCCCGCCTCAACCTCTTCGGCAACGCGCTCGCCGCCAAGTTCATGCGCCACATCAACTCCGCCGGAAAGGTCGTCTCCGACGCCGGCGTGCCGCACGCCACGCAGGAGCTGGTGAAGATCCGGGCCAGCCAGATCAACGGCTGCGGCTTCTGCACCGACATGCACACCAAGGACGCCGCCCACGCCGGGGAGACCGCCCAGCGCCTCCACCTCGTCGCCGCCTGGCGCGAGGCCACCGTCTTCACCGACGCCGAGCGGGCCGCCCTGGAGCTGGCCGAGCAGGGGACCCGGCTCGCCGACGCGGCCGGCGGGGTCAGTGACGAGGCGTGGGCCGACGCCGCCAAGCACTACGACGAGGACCAGCTCGTCGCCCTGGTGTCGCTGATCGCCGTCATCAACGCCTACAACCGGCTCAACGTCATCGTGCGGCAGCCCGCCGGTGACTACCAGCCCGGCATGTTCGGCTGAAGCGCCGCGCGGGGCCGGGGCCGCGGCCGTGTGCCGCGGCCCGCGGCGTAGCCTCGGACCTCGTAGCCGCGCCAATGGCGTCGAAGGCGTCAGCGCGGACCTCGTCGACCTGCCCGGAGGGTTCCATGGCCGCCACCCGTATTCCTACCGCCCCGCTCGCCGCCGCGGGCCTCGTCGGCGGGTACGCCACCGCCCGCTTCACCAAGAAGCGGCAGCTGGGCGGCGTCGTCCTCGCCGCCGCCGGCGCGGCCGCCGCCACCCGGTGGAAGCAGGCCGCGGGCGGGCCGGTCGCGGGGGCGCTGACCGGGGCGTACGTCGCCGCGTTCGCCGGGTCGCACCCGCTCGCCAAGAAGGTCGGGGCGTGGCCGGCCGTGTTCGGCGCGGCCGGTGTCGTGGCCGCCGCGTCGTACGTCCTCGTGGACCGCCGCGCCGCCTGACCCCGGTCCCGGCGACGTACGTACCGGGCCCCTCCAAGGCCCCGGGCCCGGGCCGTCCAGGACTCCTGGCGCCCCAGCACCACCCGGGCCCCGGCGCCGGGCCAGAACCGTCCAGGACTCCCGGCGCCCCAGCACCAACCGGGCCGGTCCGACCCCGGCCCCGTACCGAAACCTCCAAGCCCCCGCGCCCTACCGCCCCCGCCTACGCCCCCGCACTCCCCCCATGCCCCAGCACATTCACCACCTTCCCCTGCGGATCCCGCACGAAGAAGCGGCGCACGCCCCACGATTCGTCCCGCAGGTCGCGGACGATCTCGGCGCCCGCCGCGAGCATGGCCGCGTACGCCGCGTCGACGTCGCCCACCTCCACGCTCATGTCCGGTACGACCAGGGCGGGGCCGCCCTGCTCGATGAAGTTGATCTGGGCGGCCGGCCGGGTGGGCGACGCCATCGTCATCACCCAGCCGAGGTCCATGACCTCCTCGAAGCCGAGCGCGCCGTAGAACGCGCGGTTGGCCGCCAGGGACTCCTCGCCGTCCACTGGCACGTTCGGTACAGCCCTGCGGACTTCGTTCATCTCAGTCATGCGGTTCATCGTCCCCGGAACGTGGCCCGGTACGCCCCCGGCGACACACCGACAGCGCTCTGGAAGTGCTGGCGCAGCGACGTGCCGGTGCCGAATCCGGTCTCCGCCGCCACCCGGTCCACGGTGTGATCCGTCTGTTCCAGCAACTCCTTGGCGCGGTCGACCCGTTGGCGCGCGAGCCACGTCATCGGCGTCAGGCCCGTCTCCTCGCGGAAGCGGCGGTTGTACGTCCGTACCGACATCGCGTCCCGCGCCGCCAGCTCCGCCAGGGTCAGCGGCTCGGCCAGCCGCTCCAGGGCCCAGGCGCGCGAGCCCGACGTCGAGGTCACGCCGGTCTGCGCCACCGGCCGCCGGATGTACTGCGCCTGCCCGCCGTCCCGGTGTGGCGGGACCACCGTGCGGCGCGCCACGTCCGCCGCGACGGCCGCGCCGTGGTCCGCGCGGATCATGTGCAGGCACAGGTCGATGCCGGCCGCCTCGCCCGCCGAGGTCAGCACCGGGTCCTCGTCCACGTAGAGGACGTCCGCGTCGACCGTGACCCGCGGGAACGCCCGGGCGAACCGGTCCGCGGACATCCAGTGCGTGGTCGCCCGGCGCCCGTCCAGCAGGCCCGCCGCGCCGAGCACGAACGACCCCGTGCAGATCGACGCCACCCGCCCCCGCGCCGCGCGCAGGGCGTCCGCCAGCTCCGCGTCGAGCGCGCCCGGGAGCAGTTCCTCGTCCGTCTCGTGCGACGCCGGGACCAGGACCGTCCCCGCCGCCCGGACCGCCTCCAGGCCGTGGTCGGCGTAGAGGTGGAAGTCGGCGTCCGTGCGGATGCGGCCGGGGCGCGGGGCGCAGGTGCGGACGGTGTAGAGGCGGTCGCCCGTCGCCGGGTCGCGCGCCGCGCCGAACAGCTGGTGGACGAGGCCCAGCTCCATGGGCAGGACCCCGTCCCTGACCAGCACCGCCACCGTGGCGGCGGGTGCTCTCCTCCGCTCGCTCATGGCCGGATTCTTGCACTCCTGAGCGGTACGGCCGGGGCGCTCGTCACGGGCTCTCCGGTGACACCTGCGACAGCGGCTTCGCGATGTCCTCCAGGGACTTCTGTTCCGCCTGCACCGCGAAGAACACCGCCACCAGACCGGCCAGGCACATCAGCGTGGCGCCCACCTGGAACGCGAGCACCGTGTCACCGACCTTGCCGCTCTTGGTGAGGTCGGCGAAGAGCAGCGGGCCGCTGATGCCGCCGGCCGCCGTGCCGATCGCGTAGAAGAAGGCGATCGCCATCGCGCGCGTTTCCATCGGGAAGATCTCCGAGACCGTCAGGTACGCGCTGGAGGCGCCCGCCGACGCGAAGAACAGGACCACCGACCAGCAGGCCGTCAGGGTCGTCGCGGTCAGCGAGCCGCGGTCGAAGAGCCAGGCCGTGCCGAACAGCAGCACCCCGGAGAGCAGGTAGGTCGAGGAGATCATGATGCGCCGGCCGACGGTGTCGAAGAGCTTGCCGAGCAGCAGCGGGCCCATGAAGTTGCCGGCGGCGATGATCGCGAAGTAGTAGCCGGTGGAGCCGGTCGGCACGTCGAAGAAGGTGGTGAGGATGGCGCCGAAGCCGAACGTCACCGCGTTGTAGAGGAACGCCTGTCCGATGAAGAGCGCCAGGCCGAGGGTGGTGCGGCGCGGGTAGTCGCGGAAGACGGTGCGGGCGATCTCGCCGAAGCCGATGCTCTTGCGCTGGCGGATGGTGATCTCACCCGCCGACGGCGGCAGTTCGCGGCCGTGGTGCTGGTCCCGTACGCGTTCCTCGACGTCCGTGACCAGCTTTTCGGCCTCCTCGCCGCGGCCGTGGATGAAGAGCCAGCGCGGGCTCTCGGGGACGTTGCGGCGCACCAGGAGGATCACCAGGCCGAGGACGACGCCGAGGCCGAAGGTGAGCCGCCAGCCGACGTCCTTCGCGAAGAGGTCCGTGTCGAGCGCGACGATCGACAGCAGCGAGCCGCCGATCGCGCCGAGCCAGAAGCTGCCGTTGATGATGAGGTCGACGCGGCCGCGGAAGCGGGAGGGGATGAGTTCGTCGATCGCCGAGTTGATGGCCGCGTACTCGCCGCCGATGCCGAAGCCGGTGAAGAACCGGAAGACGAAGAACCACCACGGGGAGAAGGAGATCGCGGTGAGGGCCGTCGCCGCGAGGTAGACGGCCAGCGTCAGCAGGAACAGCTTCTTGCGGCCGAACCGGTCGGTGAGCCAGCCGAAGAAGAGCGCTCCGACGCAGGCGCCCGCCACGTACAGGGCGGCGGCGACGCCGGTGACCTGCGCGGACGAGATCGGCAGACCGCTGCCGGGCTCGGAGAGCCGGCCCGCGATGTTGCCGACGACCGTGACTTCGAGGCCGTCGAGGATCCAGACCGTGCCGAGGCCGATGACGACGGTCCAGTGCCAGCGCGACCAGGGCAGCCGGTCGAGGCGGGCGGGGACGGCGGTGCTGATGGTGCCGGTCCCGGCCGGACCGGGCTGCGAGTGCTCCGGGGACATGTACGCCCTCCTCGTTGAGGGAACTGACCCTCCACGCATGCCCCGCCTGCGGCGCGGGGAACTGCGCGATCAGCGACGGCACACCCGCACCCGGACACGTTCCCCCACTCGGCGCACCCCCCGCGCCGGAGGGGTTACGCCCCCAGCGCCCGCGACACCGTGTAGATGAGCAGCCCGGCCAGGGAGCCCACCACCGTGCCGTTGATCCGGATGAACTGGAGGTCGCGGCCGATGTGCGCCTCGATCTTGCGGGAGGTGTGCTCCGCGTCCCAGCCGGCCACGGTGTCCGTGATCAGAGAGGTGATCTCGGCGCGGTACGTCGTCACGACGTACACCGCCGCGCCCTCCACCCAGCCGTCGACCTTGGCCTGCACCTTGGGGTCGGTCGCCATCCGCTGTCCGAGGGAGAGCAGGGAGGCCCGTACCCGCGTCCGCAGCTCGCTGCGCTCGTCCTCGGCGGCCGCCACGATCATCGAGCGGACCGCGGACCAGGTGGAGGCGATCAGGTCCTGCACCTCGGAGCGGCCGATCACCTCGGACTTCAGGCGCTCCACCCGGGCGCGGGTGTCGGTGTCGGACTGGAGGTCGCCCGCGAAGTCCTTGAGGAACCGGTCGACGGCGCCGCGCGCCGGGTGCCGCGGCATGTCCCGCATCTCGGTGACGAAGCGCAGCAGTTCCTTGTAGACGCGCTCACCGACCCGCTTGTCGACGAAGCGGGGGGTCCAGCCGGGGGCGCCGCCCTGCACCGCGTCCATGACGGAGTCCGCGTGCAGCACCAGCCAGTCGTGGGCCCGCGTGCACACCAGGTCGACGACCCGCGTGTGGCCGCCGTCGGCGACGACCTTCTCCAGCATCTTGCCGATGCCGGGCGCGATCTCGGCGTTGTCGGCGCGGCGCGTGACGGCCTCGCCGACCACGGCCTGTACGTCGGAGTCGCGCAGGACGGTCAGGGCGCCCCGCAGCGCGGTGGCCAGCTCGGCGGTGACCCGGTCGGCGTGGTCGGGCTCGGCGAGCCAGGCGCCGAGCCGGGAGCCGATGCCGACAGCGCGCAGCCGCTCCCGTACGACGTCCCCGGAGAGGAAGTTCTCCCCGACGAACTCGCCGAGCGAGACGCCCAGCTGGTCCTTCTTCGTCGGGATGATCGCGGTGTGCGGGATGGGCAGGCCCAGCGGGCGGCGGAAGAGGGCCGTGACCGCGAACCAGTCCGCGAGCGCGCCGACCATGCCGGCCTCCGCCGCGGCCGCGACGTAGCCGCTCCAGGCGCCCGCGCCGGTGCGGCCGGCCCAGGTCGCCAGGGCGTAGACGAGCGCGACCAGGGCCAGCAGGCCGGTCGCCGTCAGCTTCATGCGGCGCACCCCGCGCTCCTTCTCCAGGTCCGCCGGGCTGAATTCGCCGCCGAAGCGGCGGGGGGGCCGGGGTTGCGCGCGGGTCGACCGGGCATACTGCCCGGTGTCCGCATCACCCGTTTCGTCCGCTCCGGTGCCGGGCGCCCCCGGCGCCCCGCCCACCGCCTCGCGCCGCGCGCCGCCGCGCACCGACCCGCGTTCGTCACCGCCGCTCATGACGTCACCACCGCCCTCCACGCCACCGGCCGCCCGGTCCGCTCCGTCACCGGTCATCCGGTCCGCTCCGTCCCGGGCGTCGCCCGTTCCACGTCGTACGTCGTCGTACGCCCGTTCACTGTCATTCCCCTCACACATTGTCCCTTTCCGGTCCCCTTGCGGAACGAACGACAAGTTCCCGGCGTCTGAGTGGACGGAGGGGGGCAGTGTCGGCCCCCTTGTTCGACGGTCCCCACCCATGCCGCATCATGGGTTCATCACACCGGAGCCTCGGGCTCCCCCTGCCCGAGGAGACACCCACCGCATGGCCAGGCGTCACGGTTATGCCCTGTTGGCCGCGCTCGTCGCAGTTGTCGTCGTGATCTCGGCCGCGATCTACATCGGCTTCTCCGGTGTGCTGCGCGACGACGACGGCTCCGTCCGGGCGGGCGGCGCGAACGGACACGGCTCCGCCGCTCCCGCCTCCACCGGCACCTGGGCCGGCAGCTGGTCCGCCTCCCCCGCGGGAGCCGAGCCCGGCACGGAGACGACCGGCTTCTTCGGCCGCTCCCTGCGCAACATCGTGCACACCAGCATCGGCGGCACCGGTGCCCGCATCACCCTGTCGAACCTGTACGGGCAGCAGCCCCTCAGCATCACGCACGCCTCCCTCGCCGTCGCCTCCGCGCCCAACGACCCGACGGCGCTCGCCGGGACGGTGCGCCGGCTGACGTTCTCCGGGAACACCTCGGTCGTCATCCCGGCCGGCCGGCAGGTGATGAGCGACGCGGCGCGGCTGCGGGTGCCGCGGGACGCGGACATGCTCGTCACCACGTACTCCCCGACGCCCTCCGGACCGGTCACCTACCACCCGCAGGCGCGGCAGATGTCGTACGTCGCGCAGGGCGACCGCACCGAGGACCCGAGCGGCGCGGCGTACACCCAGCAGAGCCCGTACTGGCGGTACGTGACCGCGCTCGACGTGCTGAGCCACGAGGCGGAGGGCACCGTCGTCGTCCTCGGCGACTCGCTGACCGACGGCATCACCTCCACGATGGGCGCCAACGTGCGCTGGCCCGACCTGCTGGCCGACCGGCTGCGCACCGAGCCGGGTGCCCCGCGCTACGGCGTCGTGAACCAGGGCATCAGCGGCAACCGCGTGCTCTCCGACGGGCTCGGCCGCCCCGCGAACAACCCGAGCGGCCTCTCCCGCTTCGAGCGGGACGCGCTCGGCCGCACCGGCGTCCGCGCCGTCGTCATCGACCTCGGGATCAACGACATCCTGCGCAACCCGCAGCAGACCGACCCCGACCGGATCGTCGACGGGCTGCGGGAACTGGTGCGCCAGGCACACACCCGCGGGCTGCGCGTGGTCGGGGCGACCCTCATGCCGTTCCAGGGCCACCGGGGGTACGAGCCGCACCTGGAGGCCGTCCGCCAAGGCGTGAACGCGGCGGTGCGCGGCGGCAAGGTCTACGACAGCTACGTCGACTTCGACCGGGCGCTGCGCGACCCCTACAACCCGCGCAAGCTGCTCCCGCACTACGACTCGGGCGACCACCTGCACCCCAGCGACGCCGGATACGCGCGGATGGCGCGCGCCTTCGACCTCGCGTCCCTGAAGGGTTCCACCGGCGCGGAGCTGTGAGCCGGGCGCCCCTGCGCCCAGGGGCGTGACTCAGTCCCGGCCCCGGCGGCGCTCCCGCCGCCGCTCATGGCGCTCCCGGTGCTCCTCCAGGCGCTCCAAGTGGTCCTCCATGCGCTCACGGTGGCGCTCCAGGCGGTCCGCGTGCAGGAAGTGGTGGCCGTCGCGGCCGCTCTCCAGCGCGCCGGGCCGCCCGGCCCTGCGCTCCAGCTTGTCGCGGCGGCGCTCCTCCTTGAGCCGCTGCCGCTCCGCCCGCGTCACCTTGCGTTCCACGCCGACCCCGCCCCAGAACGCGAACCCGGTGACCACCACCCGCGGCGCCCCCGGGTCCCCGGGCACGCCCTCCTCGCTCTGGTCGAAGCCGCCCATGATGCCGATGCCGCGCACGACGACCTCGACGCCGGGCGGCACCACCACGTTCATCCCGCCCATGACCGCCACGCAGTTGATGACGGTCTCGCGGTCCTCGAAGTGCGCCTCGCGCAGATCGATCTCGCCGCCGCCCATGAACGCGAAGCAGGTGAAGCGCCGCGGCGCCGTCCACCGGCCCTTGCGCTGGAACCCGGAGAGGACACCGACGCCCCAGGTGGAGGTGGCCTCGCGGCCGCCGATCCGCGCGGACCAGTCGAGAGCCCCCTCGGGCAGCGGCGTCTTCACCAGGTTCACCGGCGCGGCCACCCCGGCGCCCGGCAGATCGCGGGTGAGCGGCGCCAGCTCCCGGTACGTGCGCGCCGTGTACGCCGCCTCCAGCCGCTCCTCGAACTCCGCCATGTCGAGCCGGCCCTCGGCGAGCGCGTCCCGCAGCCGCTCCGCGACCTGCTCCCGGTCGGCGTCGGAGGCCCGCAGATCGGGGACGGCAGGCACGTCGGAGCGCTCGGGCCGCGATTCGTCGGTCATACCTCCCAGCCTACGGGCGCGGGCCCGCGGCGGAGGCGTCCCGGGCATACATCCGCGCGATCACGGCCTCGATGTCCGGCTCCCGCACCGAGAGGTCCACCAGCGGGCAGCGCTGCGCGATCGCGGCGACCAGCGGCGCCGCCGAGCGGTCCGCGGGGAACGCCAGCCACTGCCGCGCCCCCTCCACCTTCACCACCCGCGCGAACTCCACGTCCAGCGGCGGCAGTTCGCGCTCCAGATCGACGACGAGGGTCCGCTCCACCGCGCCGCCGCCCACCTGGTGCAGCCCCTCCAGCTCACCGTCGTACATCAGCCGCCCGTGGTCGATCACCATCACCCGGCGGCACAGCTGCTCGATGTCGGTCAGGTCGTGCGTCGTCAGCAGCACCGTGGTGCCCTGCTGCGCGTTCAACTCCCGCAGGAAGGCGCGCACCTTGACCTTCGAGACGACGTCGAGGCCGATCGTCGGCTCGTCCAGATAGAGCACCTCGGGGTCGTGCAGCAGCGCCGCCGCGATGTCCCCGCGCATCCGCTGCCCCAGCGACAGCTGACGCACGGGCACCTCCAACAGCTCGGCCAGCTCCAGGAGTTCGACGCACCGGTCGAGGTTCTGCGCGTAGCGCTTGTCGGGGATGCGGTACATGCGCCGCATCAGCCGGTAGGAGTCGATCAGCGGCAGGTCCCACCAGAGCGTCGTGCGCTGCCCGAAGACGACGCCGATGCGGTGCGCGAGCCGGGACCGCTCGCGCGAGGGGTCGATGCCCGCCACCCGCAGCCGGCCCGCGCTCGGCGTGAGGATGCCGGTCAGCATCTTGATCGTGGTCGACTTGCCCGCGCCGTTCGGCCCGATGTAGCCGACCATCTCGCCGCGCGGCACCGTGAAGCTCAGCGCGTCCACGGCCCGCACCGTGCGCCGCTCACGGCGCAGGAAGCCCACCTTGCGCCGCACGTCGAAGACCTTCTCGACCCCGTCCACCTCGATGAACGCCTCGTCCCTCACCACCACGTCCTCCACTCCCCTTCAGCTTCCCGTACTGCGGTACGCGCGCAGCGCCCCCCGCCAGGCCAGGCCCGCCGCGCCCAGGCAGACGGCGGCGACCAGCGGCGGCGCGAACGCGACCCAGCGCGGCAGGTCGAGCGGGTAGGGGCGGCCCAGGATGTAGAGCGCGGGCAGCCAGTTCACGAAGGCCAGCGGCAGCACGAAGGTCACGCCGCGCAGCAGGTTGTCGCCGAAGACGGTCGGCGGGTAGGCGAGCATCGCGTTGCCCCCGAACGTCGCCGCGTTCTGCACCTCGGCCGCGTCCTGCGCCACGATCTGGAAGGAGGCGCCCGCCAGGAACACGGCCGTGAAGATCCCCGCGCCACTGATCAGGAGCACCGGCACGAGGAGCGCCTTGAGCGGTGTCCAGGCGACGTCCAGCACCAGCAGCGACCACACCATGACGACCAGGCCCTGGGTGACCCGGCCGAGGCGGCGCAGCGCGAACCGGTCGGCGCCGACCTGCGCGAGGACCGGCGCGGGCCGCACCAGGAACGCGTCGAGGGTGCCGTCCCGCACCCGGTCCCCGATCCGGCCCAGCGAGCCGGCGAACAGGTCCGCGAGCCCGAAGGCGGCGCCGGCCGTCCCGTACAGGAGGGCGATCTCGGGCAGCGTGTAGCCGCCGAGCCGGTCCACCTGCGAGAACATCAGCAGCAGCCCGACGAACTCCAGGCCGGTGAGGGCGAAGTTACCGAACGCCGTCATCACGAAGGAGGCGCGGTAGGCGAGCGTGGACCGGATCCACATGCCGCTGATCAGGCGGAACGCCCGCGCCCCGGTGCGGAGCTGGTCGACGCGGCCCAGGGGCCGGCCCCCGGCACCGGCCGCCGTGTGCTCAGCCACCTTGGACCACCACCCGCCGGGTGGCCGTCGCCTGCAACAGGCGGCCCAGGACCAGCAGCGCCGCGGCCCAGGCTCCCTGGAAGAGGTAGCTGCCCAGCACGCCGCGGCCGCCGTCCGTGCCCATCAGCACGTCCGCGGGCACCTGGAGCAGCGCCGACCACGGCAGGACGCGGGCGATGTCGCCGATGGCACCTGGGAAGACGTTCAGCGGCAGCAGCATGCCGCAGAAGAACGTGGCCGTGATCCCGTACATCTGCGCGACGCCGCTCACGTCCATGAGCCAGAACGCGGACATCGCCACGAGGTAGCGCAGCGCGAAGCTGACCAGCATGCCGAGCAGGACCGCGACGCAGAACGCGAGCCAGGCCGCGGGCCGGGCGGGCAGCGCCAGGTCGAACAGGAGGGCGCCGACCGCCATCGGCACGACGCCCCGCCCCAGCAGCTGGAAGACCGCCCGGCCCAGGTCCTGCGCCAGCCACCAGCACTGCAGATCGGCCGGCCGGTACAGGTCCACGGCGATGTCACCGGTGCGGATCCGCGCCGCCAGCTCGCTCTCGAACCCGGAGGGCACGCCCAGCATCATCACCGAGAACATCGCCTGCCCGACCCAGACGAAGGTGAGGGCCTGCGCCTGGTCGTAGCCGCCCAGGTGGGGCCGCTCGTCCCAGAGCGCGGTGTAGGTGCAGGCGATGATCAGCCCGAAGACGGTGTTGGTGAAGACGCCCGCGAAGGTGGCCCCGCGGTAGGTGGCGTAGCGCCGGAACGCCCCGGCGGCGACGGCCGCGTACAGCCGGACTCCGTGCACCACGCCCCCTCGTCGCCCCCTCGTTCGGCCGAAGCGCAGGAGCCTAGTCCAGTCCGGGCTCCGCCTGCCACGCATTTTCCCGGTGATGTAGGAGGCTTATGTGTCATACGAGGCGTACGTGACGTACGACGCGAATCAGGAGTTCCTCAGGACATGAGCAGCGACGAGCCGCCCCAGCCTGCGCGCCCCGGACCGGACCCGGAGCCCGGCCCCGCCCACGGCCCGCAGGCCGGACCACCGCCCGCCACCGAGGACGGCCGGACCACGGGCAAGCGGCCCCGGCGCAGGGGCTGGCGCCGCGCCGTCCCCACCTGGCGGACCCTGCTCGCCACCGTCGTCGTCGCCCTGCTGCTCTGCGTCGGCCTGTTCGCCGCCGGCTACTTCCTCGTGGACATCCCGCGCGCCAACCAGGCCGCGACCGCCCAGTCCAACGTCTACCTCTACGCCGACGGCACGCAGATCGCCCGCGACGGCAAGGTCAACCGGGAGAACGTCCAGCTCGCCCAGGTCCCCAAGACCACCCAGCACGCGGTGCTCGCCGCCGAGGACCGCGACTTCTACAGCGAGTCCGCCGTCGACCCGAAGGCGATGGTGCGCGCCGCCTGGAACACCGTCACCGGCAAGGGCAAGCAGTCCGGCTCGACGATCACCCAGCAGTACGTCAAGAACTACTACCTCGGCCAGGAGCAGACGGTCACCCGGAAGGTGAAGGAGTTCTTCATCTCCATCAAGCTCGACCGCGAGGCGTCCAAGAGCGACATCCTGGAGGGATACCTCAACACCAGCTACTTCGGGCGCAACGCGTACGGCATCCAGGCCGCGGCCCAGGCGTACTACGGCGTCGACGCCGAGGACCTGACGACCGCGCAGAGCGCCTACCTCGCCGCCCTGCTGAACGCCCCCAGCGCCTATGACGTCATCGCACACCCGGAGAACAAGGGCCGGGCCCTCGCCCGCTGGAACTACGTCCTGGACGGCATGGTCAAGGAGAAGTGGCTCGGCGCGGCCGACCGCGCCGCCATGAAGTTCCCCGTCCCCGACCAGGCCAGGGGGGCCGCCGTCCTCTCCGGCCAGCGCGGCTACCTCGTCCAGGCCGTCAAGGACGCCATCACCTCCCAGGGCATCCTCGACGAGGACACCCTGGCCACCGGCGGCTACCGCATCACGACCACCCTGCAGAAGAAGAAGCAGAACGCGCTCGTGCACGCCGTCGACGACCAGCTCATGGCCCACATCGACAAGAAGCGGCGCAAGGCCGACCGCTCCGTCCGCGCGGGCGGCGCCGCCATCGACCCGGCCACCGGCAAGGTGCTCGCCATGTACGGCGGCATCGACTACACCAAGCAGTACGTCAACAGCGCCACACGCCGCGACTACCAGGTCGGCTCCACCTTCAAACCGTTCGTGTTCGCCTCCGCCATGGAGCACGGCGCGCGGACCCAGGACGGCCGCGCCATCACCCCCACCACCGTCTACGACGGCACGAACAAGCGCCCCGTGCAGGGCTGGAGCGGCGGCCCCTACGCCCCCGCCAACGAGGACGACCGCTCCTACGGCCCCATCACCCTCGGCACCGCCACCGACAAGTCCGTGAACGCGGTGTACGCGCAGCTCGCCGTCGACGTCGGCCCCGCCGAGGTGAAGCGGACCGCCATCGACCTGGGCCTGCCGGAGAAGACCCCCGACCTGAACCCCTACCCCTCGATCGCGCTCGGCCCCGCCACCGCCAGTGTCCTGGACATGACCGAGGCGTACGCCACGCTCGCCAACCACGGCAGGCACGGCACGTACACGCTCCTGGCCGCCCTCAGCAAGAACGGCACCGCCGTCGGCCTGCCCGAGCGCACCACCCGCCAGGCCGTCGACCGCGAGTCCGCCGACACCACCACCGCGGTCCTGCGCTCCGTCGTCGACGGCGGCACCGGCACCGCCGCCCAGGCCGCAGGCCGCCCCGCCGCCGGCAAGACCGGCACCGCGGAGGAGGACCAGGCCGCCTGGTTCGCCGGCTACACCCCCGACCTGGCGACCGTCATCGCCGTCATGGGCCAGAACCCGGACACCGGCGCCCACACCTCGCTCTACGGCGTCGGCGGCCTGCCCCGCGTCAACGGCGGCGGGTTCCCGGCCCAGATCTGGGCCCAGTTCACCCGCAAGGCCCTGGCCGGCACCGAACCCGCCGACTTCGACCTGGAGGCAAAGGAGACCGGGCCGTCCCCCGTCCCCACGACGAGCAGCCCCTCGGCCACCGGCTCCGCCTCCTCCGCCCCCGACGACTCCGGCACCGCCACCGGCACCGGGAGCCCCAGCCAGGGCACGTCCAGCAGCGGCGCGGCCGAGGGCCAGGACCAGGGCGCCACGGCGGGCGACACCCAGGACCCGGGCGAGGGCGGCGGCGACGGCGGAGCGGCGGACAGCGGCGGCCCGGCCGACGGGAGCGCCACCGACGGCGGCACGGACCCGGACGGCACCGACTTCGGCGGCACCGAGGGCGAGGGCGGCGGCGCCGTCGACCCGTTCACCGACCTGACGTCGCCTTCAGGCCGACGATCGCCACCAGGAGCAGAGCGATGAAGAAGACCCGGGCCGCGGTCGCCGGCTCACCCAGCACCAGCATCCCGACGATCGCCGCGCCCGCGGCCCCGATCCCCACCCACACGCCGTACGCCGTACCGATGGGCAGCGACTTGGCCGCGTAGGACAGCAGCAGCATGCTCGCGACGATCCCCGCGCCCGTGAACAGGCTCGGCCACAAGCGGGTGAAACCCTCGGTGTACTTCATCCCGACCGACCAGGCGACCTCGAGAAGTCCGGCGATCACGATCAGAATCCAGGCCATGACTGGCACCTCCGTCAGCGGTTCTCAACAGGGGTGCGTCGTCTTTGCCAGTCCCGGTACGGCGCGTCTCGTCGGGGTCCCTCCACGGTAGCAAAGGCCAGGGGTGGGGGGCCGGTGACCATGGTCACCGGCCCGCCGACCGCCTGCGGCACCGGCCCGCGCAGCTCTCCGGCGGCCAGCAGCAGCGGGTC
>NZ_JBEXOS010000065.1:0-48339 GCF_040611655.1 Streptomyces sp. NPDC006552 | reverse complement strand
CGGCGAAGACCGTGATCGCCATGATCATGCCGCGCCACCAGCCGAGCATCCGCTTCGATCCGGACCGGCGCCCGGCTCGGGGTGGCGGCCGTCGGCTTCACGGACGTGACTGCGCAGGGCGTCATGGATCCGTCCGACCGTGCCGTCGCCATGCTACCGCGAGTAGTACCCGGTACACCGTGGGCCACGGTGCGGAGTCACTCGGAAACTGTCGCCACGCACAACCGGCGCGCTTCGAACGTCGCGGCAGGGCCCTGGACTTCGGCCGGCCAACCGAGCAGAACGGGCGATTTCGGTAAGCAGTCCGGTGCCGGGGTTTCCGCTGAAGACGCGGATGCGCGCGGAGCCGTGGACAGTCGATGCGCCGACCCCCGTCCCGCTTGACGCACCGCCATGCGAGTGCGGGGGCGGCAGGGTCAGTGGCCGCTGTGTGCCATCTCGTTTCGGTGCGTACGGTCGGTTCCGGTGCGCAGGACCCCGGCGGCCACGGCGGTGGTCGCGCACAGCAGGGTCAGCAGGATGAAGGCGTGGTTGAGGGCTACGAGGTGGGACAGCCAGCCGATGACGGCAGGACCGGCGAGCATGCCGAGGTAGCCGAGCCCGGCGACACGGGAGACGTTGGCGCCGGCGGCGGCCGGATCGGCGTGCCCGGCCGCACTGAACAGCTGCGGGACGCAGCCCGACAGGCCCAGCCCGAACAGTGCCCAGCCGGCGAAAGCGGCCCACAGCCACGGGGCGAGAGCCACGAGCGTGATGCCGGCGGCGGCCGAGGTGGCGCCGTGACGCAGGATCGGCATGGAGCCGAACCGGGAGACCGCGCGGTCGGCGAGCAGCCGGCCGATCGTCATGGCCGCGGCGAAGGTGCCGTACGCAAAGGCGGCCGTGCTGACCGACGCGCCGAGGACGTCCTTCAGGTGCAGGGCGCTCCAGTCGTTGGCGGCGCCCTCGCAGAGCATGACCATCAGCGCCAGGACGGCGAGGAGCCGGACGCGTCCTGTGGCGCCGCGGCGCGTGTCGGCCGGTGCCGCCCCGGGTTCCTTCGCCGAGCCGGTGTCGGCCGTGGCAGGAGAAGCACGCAGCAGGGCACGTGCCGACGTCAGGGCGATCACGATGCTCACGGCTCCCGTGGCGGCCATGCCCTGGGCGGGGCTCAGGCCCGCGCTCACGGCACCCGCCGCGAAGATCGCGGCCAGGACGCCGCCGACGGAGAACGTGGCGTGGAAGCCGGACATGACGGGCCGGCCGTACGCCTTCTCCACGTGCACGGCGTGGGCGTTCATGGCCACGTCCAGGCCGCCGTTGAAGAGCCCGAAGACCAGCAGGGCGCCCGCCAGCGTCCACGGATCCCGGGCAAGACCGGGCAACACCATGGCCGCCCCGCACAGCACTCCCCCGGCGGGGACCACGACGCGTGCGCCCAGGCGGTCGGTCAGCCGACCGGCCAGTTGCATTCCGGTGAAGGCTCCGAGGCCGAGCAGCACCAGCAGGCCACCCAGGGCCGCATGGCTGATGCCCACGCGCTCCTCGATGGCCGGGATGTGCACCACCCAGGTGCCCATGAGGGTGCCGCACAGAACGAAGTAGACATAGGTCGCCACACGGGCGGCTCGAAGAGAACGTTCCATGCGATCCACCATAACGAACGCATTCGATGTGCGTAACCATACCTAACGAACATCTAGATGTTCGTTAGCAGGTGGTGTTCAATCGCGGTATGAGCAACACAGACCGGCACAAGCTGATCGCGAAGGCCGTCAGGGATTCGGGTGACATCACGGTCCAGGAACTCGCGGAACTGACCGGAGCCTCGGAGATGACCATCCGCCGCGACCTCGACGCCCTGTCCGCCCAGGGTGTCCTCGAACGCGTACGCGGCGGTGCCCGCACCCTGCTGCTCAGGGGCGAGGAGCCACCCTTCGCGCTGCGCGCACACGAGGCGGTCGAGGCCAAGCGCCGGATCGCGGCCGAGGTCTCCGCGCTCGTCGCCGACGGCGAGAGCGTCCTGCTGGACAGCGGCACCACGTGCCTGGAGGTCGCCCGCCTCCTGCGGGAGCGGCCCGTCACCGTGATGCCCCTGTCCCTGCAGGCCATCTGCCTCCTCGGCGAGACACCGGGCCCGGCCACGCTGATGCTGCCCGGCGGGCAGCCCCGCGCCTCCGAGGGCGCCCTCACCGGCCCCCTCACCCTCGCCTCGCTGGCAGCCCTGCGCTTCGACACCGCCGTCGTCGGCTGCTGCGGACTGAGCGCGGCCGACGGCCTGACCGCCTACGACCTCGACGACTCCGCGGTGAAGAAGGCGGGCATCGCCGTGGCCCGACGGACCATCGTCGCCGCGGACGGCGGCAAACTCGGCCGCAGCGCCTTCGCATACGTCGGCCCTTCCACGCTCCTGCACACCCTCGTCACCGACAGCACCGCACCCGCCGACGAGGTCGCCGCACTGGAAGCCGCCGGCACCATCGTCAGAACCACCTGAACGGTCCGCCGCGCGGCCATATCGCACCGCCGCAGCACGGGCGGCCACCGACGTGACAAGCGCGGACAAGAGCTGATGGGGACCAGCGAGGAGGCCGCTGTTTCGCGCCGCTGCTTCGCTGGTCTACGAACGCAGCTTCTCCAGCGGCAGCACACGCAACTGGTTCCGGACGACCTTCTCGTTCCAGGCGGCCAGGCGTCGCCGGCAGGTCATCCCCCCGGTGACCGCTTCCCGCCCACCGGAGCGGCCCCGGCGCTCGCCGTGGGCGGGCGAGGGCCGGGGCCGCGGGTGTCCGGGGCCGGCCAGGGCTCGATGGCGGCACTCACGGGCGGCAGGTAGCCCGCGTACTGGCCGGTGGCGGTGGGGTGGTAGGACTCCCAGTCGTTCTTGATGCGCAGGAGCCACTCATTGCCCATCCCTCCCGGGCCGCAGACCCCGTGCCCGGTGAACGCCGGACAAACGTCGACGAACGTGAAGCCTGCCCCGACGGCCGCGCCTTCGATCACCGCGTCCGCTCGGTCGGCCATGGCGTTGATCCGCTCGCGTCGCGGCTTGGTCGCGCCCGGCACTTCCCCAGCAGGAGGTTCCGCTCCACCACCGCGGCCGCAGCGGTGGACCGGCGCCACTGCGGCGCGAGCGATGGGGGCCCGGTGCGGCCGACCGCTCTCATGGCCACAACGGCCCCCGGCTTCGCGGCGATTGCGGCCCTGCGTGGGCATGAGAACGGCGGAACCGGCTACCCGCCGCCCATGGGTCACTTGACGGAACAAGGGCACGACGAGGGCGAGCGCCGCACGGACGACGGTGCGGCACCAGAGGGGCGAGCGGCACCAGAGACCGACGCCCACCGGTTCGGTCCGGACGAGGAAGTGGAGGAGAAGGCGCCGGACGGTCCGTCCGGTCTGTCGAGGCGGTCCTGGGGGGCCGCCCTGAAGAACAGTCTGCGCGAGTTCCAGGATGACGAACTCGTCGACCGGGCGGCCGCGTTGACGTACTACGGAGTTCTGTCGCTGTTCCCGGCGCTGCTGGTGCTCGTCTCCCTGCTGGGCATCACCGGAAAGTCGACCACGGACAAGCTGTTGTCCCAGCTGAAGCAACTCCCCAGCGGCTCTGCCCGGGACACCATCACGCAGGCCGTGCAGCAATTGCAGGACAGCAGCGGCACCGGGTCCGTCCTGGCGATCGCCGGTCTCGTCCTCGCCGTCTGGTCGGCCTCCGGCTATGTCGCGGCGTTCATCCGCAGCGCCAATGCCGTCTACGACATGCCCGAGGGCCGTCCCCTGTGGAAGGTCCTCCCCCTGCGCGTCGGTGTCACCGTGGTGCTCATGGTGCTGGCCGCCGCCAGCGCGCTCATCGTGGTCTTCACCGGCGGACTGGCCCGTCAGGCCGGCAAGGTGCTGGGCATCGGCGACAGCGCACTGGCGGTGTGGTCGATCGCGAAGTGGCCCGTCCTGGTCGTCCTGGTCACCTTCATGATCGCGCTCCTGTACTGGGCGACACCGAATGCGAAGGTCAGGGGTTTTCGCTGGATCACCCCTGGCAGCTGCCTCGCGCTGATCCTGTGGCTGGTCGCCTCCGCGGGGTTCGCGTTCTACGTGGCGAACTTCGCCTCGTACAACAAGACCTACGGCACGATGGCGGGCGTCATCGTCTTCCTCATCTGGCTGTGGATCAGCAACCTCGCCATCCTGCTGGGTCTGGAGATCGACGCGGAGACGGCGCGCCAGGAGGCCATCGCGGGCGGTCACCCGGCGGGGGCGGAGCCGTACTCCGAGCCCCGGGACACCCGCGCCTGGGACGAGCAGGACAAACGCCGTATGGACCGGACCTGAGGCCGGTGGGGACAGGGCCGGGCCCTGTCCCCACCGGCGCGACGTGCGCCTGAGGGGCCGGGCTGTGGTGACACTCGGTCATACGAGCCGTGACTGCTGTCGCAGCGGGCTGCCCGCCTGGTGCAGGCTCCGGAGCGCCTGTCCGTAGGAGGCGATGAGCGAGGTCTGGAGATAGGTGACCCCCAGTTCGTCGCAGTAACGGCGTACGACGAGCTGTGCCTTGCGCAGGTTCGGCGAGGGCATGCTCGGGAAGAGATGGTGCTCGATCTGGTAGTTCAGCCCGCCGAGCACCACATCGGTGAACCAGTTCCCGCTCACGTTGCGGGAGGTGAGGACCTGTCGGCGCAGGTAGTCGAGCCGGTCGGCGCCGGTGAGCGTCGGCATTCCCTTGTGGTTCGGGGCGAAGATGGCCCCCAGGTAGAGCCCGAACAGGCACTGGTGCACGAAGAGGAACACCACGGCCTTGCCCGGAGACAACACGAGGAACAGGGCGCCGAGATACAGGACGAAGTGGGCGACGAGCAGAGTGCCTTCGATCCGGCGCTGCTTGAGGGAGCGGTCCGCGAGTGCCCGGACCCCCGCGACGTGCAGGTTGAAGCCCTCCAGTGTCAGCAGCGGGAAGAACAGGTAGGCCTGCACCTTGCCGAGCAGGCGGGGCATGCCGGTGGCCTTGCGGGCCTGGGCCTGGCTCCAGACGAGGATGTCGGGGGCCACGTCGGGGTCGAGCTCTTCGTGGTTGGGGTTCGCGTGGTGACGGGAGTGCTTGTCCTGCCACCAGCCGTATCCCATACCGATGCCCGTGTTGGCGGCGAGCCGCCCGAGCAGCGCGCTCGAACGGCTGCGGCGGAAGACCTGACGGTGGCCGACGTCGTGGGCGACGAGTGCGACCTGTCCGAAGACCGCGGCGAGGAACACGGCGGCGAGCAGCGTCCACCAGCTGTCGCCGATCATCGTGAAGACCAGCCAGCCCAGAGCGAAGGCCGCTGCCACCAGCGCCATGCGCACGCTGTAGTAAAAGGGACGGCGCCGCAGCAGCCCGGCTTCCTTGATCTGCTTGGACAGCCGCGAGAAGTCACTTCCCGAGCGCTGTTCGCGGGCAGGCGCGATCGTGTCGCTCGCGTGTGGTGTCGTGTCGGTGTCTGTGGTCATCGTCGGTCCTGCCGTTCGTGAGCGGAGCGAAGACCGGCGGCCGTGGGACCGGAGCGGGGGCATGCGGTCATCGAGGGGTGGGGGCTGGTCGGCATGGAGCCTCATCTCCCGGCACCGGCCTGCGGACGAACGCGTCACACGACGCGTCGCGCAAGGAACCGGCTCGGGCGGTAGGGGGACGGCACCTGTCACGCCGCCTTGGCGTGTCGTACGGATCGGGTGCCTCACGATGTCGGCGCAGTGCTTGGCTGCGGTGCGCTTCACGACTCGGCGCGGACGCCCGTACCTGCCCCAACGGCCCAGAAAGCGGGGCCAATTTGTCGGGGCATCCTGATTTCAAGGTACACACCGCCATGTAGGGCCTGCGTCAGGCCCGGGCGGTGGCCTACGCGGCGCGCTGCCAGGCGCGGACGTCGCCGGCCACCTGGCGATCGGCCTGCATCCGGGGCCGCCTCAGACGGAGCCTCCCCGCGCCGAGATTACGGCGATCGTTCGAACTTGGCGCGTTGCGGAGTACATTGGGAGTACCGGGCGTACCTCGCATGCCGTCATCCCTTTCGGTGTCGCTCTCGGAGAACGGCAAGCCCGGGGCCGTCGGCTCCCGAGGACGTAGGACCGATGTATTCGCAAGCTTCCATCTCCAGCCACCACCGTGGCAGCCGCTCCGCACCGACCGAAGAGACGCTCTCCGGCCTGACCTGCGCGATCTGCGGCCTCGACTACCGAACCGCGCCCGACGCGGAGGCCGTGCTGGTCTCCCGTGGTGCCGAGGGGTCCACGGTGGCCTGCCAGGGCGTGTGTGCCCGGATGGCCAGCGGGTCCGCCACCGGCCTGGACGAGACTCCGCCTCCCCTGGCCGAGCGTGTGCGCCGGTACGAGACCGCGGTCGCCCGCAAACAAGGCGAACAGGCGCAGGACGAGCAGCCGGGCAGCGACGCATGAGCCTGCTGACTCTCGGCGTGATGTCCTCCCCTCACAAGGAGAACGAGTTCCGCCTCCCGCTGCACCCCCGTCATCTCGACCGCCTCGACCCTGACGTACGCGAGCGCGTCTTCCTGGAGCACGGCTACGGCCTTCGCTTCGGCCTCGACGACCAAGCGCTGCGCCCCCTGGTCGCCGGGTTGCGCTCCCGCGAGCAGTTGATGGCCGAGAGCGACGTGTTGCTGCTGCCCAAGCCGACGCACGAGGACGTGTCCGCGATGCGCACCGGTCAGGTGTTGTGGGGATGGCCGCACTGCGTCCAGGACGAGAAGCTCACCCAGCTCGGCATCGACCGACGGCTGACCGTGATCGCCTGGGAAGCCATGAACCACTGGACCGCCGCGGGCGCCTTCAGCGTGCACGTCTTCCACAAGAACAACGAGCTGGCCGGTTACAGCTCCGTCCTGCACGCGCTGCAGCTCGGCGGCGTGACCGGCAGCTACGGGCGGCGGTTGCGTGCGGTGGTCATCAGTTTCGGCGCGACGGCGCGCGGTGCGGTGACGGGGCTCGGCGCCATGGGCGTGTCCGACGTCACGGTGCTCACCCAGCGCGACGCGGTGGCGGTCGCCTCGCCGATGTCGTCCGTGGTGATGGCCAGTTTCCAGGAGGAGCCGGACGATCCGTCCCGTATCCAGGCCCTGACGTCCGCCGGGCCGGTACCGCTCGCGGAGTACCTGGCCGGGTTCGACATCGTCGTCAACTGCGTCCGACAGGACACCGACGCGCCGCTGATGTTCGTCACGGAGAAGGAGCTGGGCCTGTTCCGGCCCGGGACGTACTTCGTGGACGTGTCGTGCGACGAGGGCATGGGCTTCGAGTGGGCACGCCCGACCACCTTCGGTGAGCCGATGTACTCCGTAGGCGCCGGCTGCCATTACTACGCGGTCGACCACAGCCCGTCGTATCTGTGGGATTCCGCTACGTGGGAGATCAGCGAGGCTGTCGTGCCGTATCTCCGCAGGGTCCTGGAAGGGCCGGCGGCCTGGGAGGCCGATGCGACGATCAGCAGGGCGATCGAGATCCGCGACGGTGTTGTCCGGAACCCGAAGATCCTCTCCTTCCAGCACCGGTCCGCCGCCTATCCGCACGATCGCGCGACGCGGACGTGAAGGTTGCCGGTGTCCGACCACGCCTGATGTGGCGGCCAGGGCGCCGGTGAGAACGGGCCCGCCCCGGGGCACGGACATGGTCCCGCCGGTCGCCGCCCGCCGGTTCGCGGAGGCGGTCTTCGAAGCCGCCTGGTTCACGCGCCGGAGGGCGGGTGGTCGTGCAGTACCCGTCCGCGTCCTCGTTCGTGGTTACGAGCCGGGGCACCGAGGTTGCCGAACAGTTGACCGACGCCGAGGTCGCGAGCCTGACCGGACTCGTCGACGAGTCACAAGCGGCCCTCGGCCGGCCCGCGCCTCCCGCTCGTGACCACCGTTGTCGCGGCCCGGCAACGCCGAGACCACGTGATGAAGGGCGGAGACACTCCCTCCTTGAGAGCGCCGACGATGAGGCGGCCGTGCTGACGCGCGACTTCCTGGCCCGGCATGTGCCCCAGGCGGCGTAACCGCCGAGCACCCAGGCCCGGAGGGCAGGACGGGCGTCCCCGCTGCTTTGCGGCTGGCGTCGTAGGTTCGGGCGAGTGCGTCCGGGTCGGTCGCGTCCCCCACCCGGGCGTCCACGCAACGCGTCCAGTCGTCACCGTCCTCGGCCAGGACCCGGGCACCGGGCTGGACATGAGGCGCTCTCAGTGTCCGGATGTTGCGGAGGGCACGGGCCTGACGGCCGGCTCCTGGCCCGGCGAGGTGTGCGCGCAGCCACGTCCGGCGCCGGTGCGCGGCAGTCCCATACGTCGGGAGAGTTCACGTGTCATGCGCTGGGTGAGGCCACTGTGCCAGGTGATGTCGGGGTAGCAGGAGCGGAGGTGGGCCACGGCGCGGGTGCCCAGTCCGCTGTCCTGGAGCGGGGAGGTGACCTGCAGTTCGGTGATGACTCCGCTCGCGCACTGTTCGCACAATTCGTAGGTGAGCTGGCCGACGATGCGGCGGGTATGTACCAGCAGCAGGCTGTCGGCCCGCGCCCTGGGGGCAGGGGCATGGACGATCTGGACCTCGCGGTAGGCGAGCAGCCGCCGGTGCAGCCGGCCACGGCGACGGCGAGCCCGGGCATGCCGGGAGTTCTTGCGTCCCACAAGGGCGTGTGCCACAGATACCGGTGTTGCTGCGAGTGTCCCGATCATCCACTGCGGATACCCCCGCAGCAGTCGAGCAACCGGCTTGCGGTACGGCCCTCTCCTTCTGCGGCCACATAGCGGTCCGGCTCGGGCCGGACACCCGGCGGCGGCCTTGCGCCGTACAGGGTTCTCGGGCGACGACGAACTGCTCAGCCGGCCGCTCCGTCAACCCCATGCCCGGTTTCCCTGTTTTCCGTCGGTCCGTACCGCGTCACCCCGCCCTGGTGAGGAACCAAGCCAGTACAGCTACGCCGACGGGCAACGCCACTAGGTAGCCGACGAGGCTGTCGACGCCCGGTTCAGCCAGCGTAGGGAAGATCCGGCTCACTGCTGCAGCCACGAGCAGTCTCACCGTTGCCAGCGCAAGGAGAGCGGCGACGACAGCAAACCGACGTGGCGGGCTCGCCCCGCGGTACAACTCAGCCGCAGGCCCGATCGCCATCAGGCCCGTCAGGAGGCCGACGAGACTGGTATCGGGCAGCCACGCGAACGGCCACCCCACCAGAGCGACCAGCCCGGAGACAGCGAGGCCGACCAGTTCCAGCGCAACGGTGGCCATGACCGGGTGGTCCCATGCGGGGCGTCGGATCGAGCCGCTCCCACTGTCCGTCTCATCGGCCACGTCGTAAGAGTAGCCATCGACAGTGCGAACGTTGCCTGATGTGGCACTAGGAGGTCGCGTGCGTGCATGACCTCCTTGTAGGCATGCTGCGCATGGCTGTTCTGACAAGTTTCGGTTCTGGTTCTGGTTCTCTGAAGCGGGCGCTGGGGGTGCGGGTTGAGGCTGCCTCCCGCACCGAGGCCCTGGCCGCTGACGGCCCCTCCCCCGGCGCGATCGCGGTGGTCACCCACGACGAGGGCGCCATCGACGCCCTGCGCCCCGACCGCGTCCTGCTGCTGCCGGACGCGGCCGAGAACCTGTGGAACGAGGACTACCGGGACCTGGTCTCCCTCGCCCGACCACGACCGGCCCACCCCGGGCCGGGCCGCACAGCCCGTGCCGTACCGACCGGGCGGAGTCATCCTGGCGGGGGCCAGTCAGGAGCGGGATCTTCATCGAGGAGGGGACGGATCGCACCCAGTACAGCGCCGATGCACACGTCCCGTAGCTCGGTGCGGGTGCAGGTCTGTTCGGTGAGCCAGTCCACGCACAGCACTTGGACGAAGACCAGCCAGCTCTTCAGGACGCCCGACACCGCCTGCCGAGTGGTGTCGTCGGTGACGGGCAGCGCTCCGAGCAGTCGTTCGCGCAATGCGTCGAGTTCGTCGGCGATGATCGTCTGGACCAGGCGGTCGCCGGCCAGGACGCGGTTGGCCGCGAGGACGGTGTGGCGGTTCTCCGCGAAGTATTCGATGTGGGCGTCCAGTCCCTCGATGAGTTGCTCGACGAGGGTGTCGGCGGGGTCCAGGCGGGTCTTGGCGAGCAATTGGTCCGCCACGCGCTGGTACAGAGCGGCGAACAGGTCCGGCTTGCTCGGGAAGTGGCGATACAGCAGGGCGCGGGAGACCCCGGCCTGTTCCGCGACGTCCTCCATCAGCACCTCGTCGTACGGGCGAGCCGCGAAGAGCCGCGCCGCGACATGGAGCAGCTGGGCACGGCGTTCGGCGGGGCTGAGTCGCTGACGTGGAGGCACGGACGCATGCTACTAGACACGCGTCTACTAGAGGGACATAGTCGTCTGGTACACACACGTCTACTAGCGACGGGCGGAACACGAACATGGCCAAAAGCAGGGCACTTCGGGGACTCGTGCTGGCGATGGGGTACGCCTGCGTGGCGATCGGCCTCGTCCACGTACTGCTCGGCAACACCGCGATCCCGGGCGGGAGTTCGGCCGGTCCGACCGTCGACAGTCTGGGCCGGTTCTTCGGGGCGATCTTCACCGGATACGGCGTCGCCTGGCTCCTGGTGGCCCGGCAGTCACCCATCTCCCCGGTGATGGTGCGCTGGCTGGCCGGAGTCTTCCTGCTGGGCGCCCTCGGGCGCCTGCTGTCGCTGGCCGAGCTCGGCCGGCCGCACTCCTTCCAGTTGGTCCTGGGCGGCATCGAACTGGTGCTGTCACCACTGTTGTTCTGGCTGGCAGACGCCGAACAGAAGGCGCTTCCGCAGCACGCGGAACCGCGCCGGCCGGCCGGCCTGTAAGGCGGCCGTGAAGCAGTGCTGGTCGGCGACGAGTTCGTGGACCAGCACCACGAGCCTGCGCCGCTCGCGCAGCAGCAGGACGCACAGGGCGGCCGCCCAGCCTTCGGCGACGGTGTGCCAACGGTCGGTCTCGCGGGGTGCGGTGGCGACGACGGGCAGCGCCGCGCTCCAGTCCGTGTACCGCACGTCCTCGGCCGCCGGTTCCTCGCCGGGCCGGATTCAATGGTGCGTGCGGGACGCCATATCGGACTTCTGCACGGGCATCATCCCGCTCCCCCTCATCATGGCGGGCGTTGGGCGCGCGTATGTCCTGCTCGTCTCCCTCCACACGGATCATGAACGGGTCCGTATCGGTACGTCGGTCCGTAGCGGTGAAGCCTGCCGAATCGAGAATCACGAGTATGGCCCCGTGCGGGCGGCCGACCGCACGTCGGACGCCGGGTTCGCCGGACGAGGGGCAGGCCCCAGCGGGAAGGGGTCTGGCGAGCAGGAGGGACCGTGGCGGCGGGGCGTCCGGGGCTCATCCGCCCGGCCGCAGGCGGCGCACCGCATCCTCGGAGTCGGGGTCGTCGGGCAGGTAGGTCAGGAGGTGGTGGCCGGGCTCGTCCACGGCGGCCAGTTTCGTGTACCGCAGCCGCAGTTCGCCCACGACCGGGTGCCGGAAGCGGCGGACCGAGGGCTGGAACCCGGCTGTCTCCCGGCGCGCGTACCAGCGGGCCGCATCGTTGTCGGCCAGCAGCTCGCCGATGAGTTCGGCGAACCGCGGATCGTCGGGCCTGCGGGCCGCCCGGGACCGGAACTGACCGAGCAGGGCGCGGGCGTCGTACTCCCAGTCGGCGAGCAGGGTGCGGGCCTGCGGCCAGCGGAACACCAGCCACAAGAGGTTGCGCTGCTTGGGGTGCAGCCGTGCCGGGTCGGTCAGCAGCGCGGCGTACCCGGCGTTCCACGCCAGCAGGTCCCAGTACGGGTCGAGCACCACAGCGGGGTTCGGTGCCATGGCCTGTACCAGAGTGAGCAGGTTGCGCGAGACCCAGGTGGGCGCAGCGGCAGGTGGCCCGCCCTCCTGCGTGAAGGACAGGACGTGCGCGGTCTCCGCCGCGTCCAGCCGCAGCGCCCGGGCCACCGCGCGCAACACCTGCTCCGAGGTGCGCACCCGGCCCTGCTCCAGCCACGTGTACCAGGAGAGGCTGATGCCGGCGAGATCCGCCACTTCGGTCCGCCGCAGCCCCGGTGTCCGGCGGCCCGGGGTGTCCGGCAGACCCACGTCCGTGGGCGTCAGCCGTGCGCGGCGGGAGCGCAGGAACGCCCCCAACTCACGGCGGGGGGACCCGTCCTGCGGTGCCGGTGCGGGACTCATCGGCCGCCGCGCCTGCGGCCGGCTCCGGTACGCGCGGGCCCGTGGTCCGGGGCGGGCGGTGTGCAGGTACTGGGGGCCGGCGGCCTGCCGCGCGTCATGGTCCCCCTCCCACGGACAGCGGGCGTCCGCCCGGCTGCGGGCGCCCCCTTGCCATGCTGCCGTGACCAGGCACGAAGCCGGGCCGACAGCCTGTGAGTGATGGTAATAGCCGGCGACCACGGCCCCGCCGTCCCGGGTGCTGAACTGGTGGCGGACCGCATCTGACCCGGACCGGTCCGTCCTTCTCACCCGTTCTCGTCGGCCCCTCCGGAAAGGAGCGCCCCCTGTGACCATCACCGCGTCGGCACCGGTGGCGGCCTTGCCCGCCTCCTCCCTGCGGCTGCTGCGCACCGCCGGGTTCGTCAGCAACTTCGACCGCTTCTGCATCGCGCCCATGCTGGTTCTCATCGCTCCCCGGCTCGGGGCGCCGCTCCCCACCGTGGTGCTGGCCGCGAGCGTCTACTACCTCGCCTACGGGCTGATGCAGCCGGTGTGGGGAGTGGCCGCAGACCGGTGGGGCCGCGTGCGGGTGATGCGGGTGTCGCTCACCGGCGCGGCACCGGCCGCCCTGGCCTCGGCTCTCGCCCCCGACGCGCCCACGCTGATCGCGGCCCGCGCCCTGGCCGGCGCGTTCTTCGCCGCGTCCATCGCCACCTCCCTGACATACGTGGGCGACACCGTGCCCGCCGCGACACGGCAACGCCCCCTCAGCGAGCTGATGACCGCGTTCGCGCTGGGCACCGCCGTGGCCACGGTGGTTGCGGGAGCCCTGGCGCACTACCTCACGTGGCGGTTGGTGTTCGCGCTGCCCGGCGTCCTCGCCGCCTGTCTCGCGGTGGCCCTGCGCCGCCTGCCCGAGCCCGAGCGGACACCGGCCGGATCGCTGTCGGCGCCCTTCCGCGCGGTCCTGTCCTCGCCGCGGCAGTGGTTCGTGATGGCGGTGGCGTTCCTGGAGGGTGCGGTGCTCCTCGGTTTCCTGACCTATCTGGCCCCGGCCCTGGAGGCGCGTGGGGTCTCCGCCGTCCTGGCCGGGGCGGTCACGGCCATGTACGGGCTCGGTTCCATGGCGGCGGCCCAGGTGGTCAGGAGGCTCGTCGGACGGTGGTCCGCGGCAGGATTGATCGTGGCCGGCGGGGCGCAGATGGCCGTGGCGTACCTGCTCGCCGGGTACAGCCAGTCCCCCGGTCCACTCGTCGTGGCCGCCCTGCTCCTCGGAGGAGGCTGGTCCTTCATGCACTCGACGCTCCAGTCGTGGGCCACGACGGTGTCCCCGGCCGCCCGCGCCACGGGCGTGGCCATGTTCGGTGTCGCCCTGTACACGGGCAGCGCCGCGGCCGGCGCCCTGGCGGCCCCCACCGCCCAGGCGCACCATTACCGGGTCCTGTTCTGGCTGGCGGCACTCCTGACCGTGCCCCTGACGACGGCCGCGGCGGTGGGCCGGGCCCGCTGCCGCTGAGGGCGCGGTCCGGTACGCGGATCACGGCGGTGTCGCCGGAAAACGAACCCGCCCCCGGGCGCCGGTCGTCCTCGCGGTGCCAGGAACGCGCCCTGATGCGGGCCCGGTCGTACATGCCTCGGCAGGCCGGAAGACAGGGCGGGGACGGAAGGGTCCACGGTCCATGGACCAGCGGGTGACAACGGTTTCGTGTCTGGTGGTGGCCGTGACGAGCGTGGCCCAACCGGTGGGGAGCCGGCCGGAGCCGGGCACGTCGGGGGACGGCGGCGATGACGGCGCCTGCCGCACGGGAGAACAGGAAGGCGCCCACGGTACGGGTGCCCAGTCCGCGCTCACGACCGGGCGGCACGCCTGCGGGGCGGCGGACACACGGCGGCGGCCGGTGAACCAGCCGGCGGGGGCCGTTCACGCCGGCTGGTTCACAGACCGGCCTCGGAGCACGGGTACAGATCGGTTCCACCCGCCCCCGCAGAACCGCCGTCAGCGCGGTCGGCGTTGTAAGGCGTTACCGAGGGACGGACGAACCGGGGATCGCGTCCTCCTGCCGAAGCGTGGGCAGATCATCCGCCGCGCGGCGCCCGGCGGTTGACCGGGGAATCGGCATCGCGTCTTCCCCGGGTGGGCGAATCCGTCCCTCGCCGCGGCGGTACGGTGTACGGCAGTCGATTGCGTGTTCCGTGATCGCTGTCCTACGAGGGGGTTTCATGAAGCACCGCCGCCCGCGCCACCGTCACAGAGTGATCGCCAAAGCGGTTGGTCCGGCGGGTGCGCTGGCCATCGCGCTGGCCATGGGGTCGACGCCGGCGATGGCCGCCGGAAAGACGTCCGACAAGCCTGCGCCCACCGGGTCCTCACCCGACGAGCTCGACCCGGCCACGCCCTGGGCGCCCGAGAACGACGAGGCGCCGCAGCACCACAAGGCCGTACACCCCGAGAAGCTCTCGTCCGCCCGCACGGCCCAGTCCGCGCTGCGGCTCACGATGCCCGCTCCGAGCGGACCGAACAGCGTGGGCATGGTCGGCCTGCACCTCGTCGACAAGTCCCGTACGGACCCGTACGTGTCCGGTGGCAAGGCTCGCGAGCTGATGGTGACGCTCTGGTATCCGGCCACCGCCACATCCGGGCACTACCAGGCGCCGTGGATGTCGTCGATCGCCGGCGCCCACTTCCTCGCCTCGCGCGGGCTGTCGACGCAGCAGGTGACCCTGCCGACCACCGCGGGCCATGTCCTCGCCCCGGTGAAGACCAGCCTCGGCAAGCTGCCCGTCCTGCTGTACTCGACCGGGCTGCACTCGGACCGCGCGATGGGTACCGGGCTCGCCCAGGATCTCGCCAGCCGCGGCTATCTCGTCGTCACCGTCGACCACACCCACGACGCCAACGAGGTGCAGTTCCCCGGCAAGCGGCTCGAGCTCAACCGGATGCCGTCGGGGGCCCACTCCTCCGACACGCTGAAGGTGCGTGCGGCGGACATCAAGTTCGTGATCAACGCCCTCGGCACGATCAGCGGCGGTGGCAACCCGGACGCCGGCCACGCGACGCTCCCCTCGGGGCTGTCGAAGTCGGTGGACACCTCCCGTATCGGGATGTTCGGCTGGTCGCTGGGCGGCGCCGCGGTCACCGACGCCATGCAGCTCGACAAGCGGATCGACGCCGGTGCCAACCTGGACGGCCAGTACTTCGGGACCGCGCCGAGCAAGGACCTGGACCGCCCCTACATGCTGTTCAGCTCCGGCAACCACAACCGGAACAACGACAGCTCGTGGCGCACCATGTGGTCGCACCTGAAGGGGTACCGGGTCGACATCAAGCTCGCGGGCGCGGCGCACCTGTCGTTCAGCGACAACGAGTACCTGGTGCCGCAGTGGGCGCACCTGCTCGGGCTCTCCAAGGCACAGGTCCAGCAGCAGTACGGCACGATCGACCCGAAGCGGGCGGTGAAGGTCCAGCGTGACTACCTCGCCGCCTTCTTCGACCAGGAGCTGCGTAAAAAGCACAGCACCCTGCTCGACAAGCCCAACTCCGCTTACCCGGAGATCTCCTTCGTCCGCTGAGCGGACGTCCCAAGGGCCGGACCTGATCGCGGGTCCGGCCCTTCGGCGCGGGCGGCGGTGGTTCCGGATGCGCCGCCGCAGCGCAGCAGTCTGTGTCGCGTACGCCACTCTGGGCGCAAATGTGATGGGCCTGTGATCGCAGGGCGCTACGATGGTGGCTTTGTCGAACAATTGAGCGCTCGGCGCCGATTCGAGGAAGGACCCGCTGCCCTGTCCTCCGCACCCCGGGCGCCGCGCCGGCACCGTACCCGCCGCCGCGCCGACATGCCGATGCTCGGCGGGATACGCCCGCCGGTGGCCTCAGTCGTCGTCCTCCTGCTGATGGTCGCCGCTCTGACCGTGATGGGTCTGGAAGGCATCCACACCGCGGGCATCCCGCAGGCCGTACTCAATGGCGAGCAGCAGATCGCCGCGGACACCGCGCTGTCCCTGCGCACCGCGATCGACGCCGAGGCGGGTGCGGTGCGCCGCAAGGCCGAGGCGTACCCGGCGACGAGCGCCTCGACCCCCACGACCGCGCTCAAAGCGCTGGCCTCCGCCACTGAGGGCCCCTACGGCCGTGCGCTGCTCGACGCGCGTACCGGGAAGCTGCTGGCGACCGGCGGCCGGACCGTGCCGCTGGCCGGGGTGGACGCCAAGACGGCGTCCGAGCACCGGGAGATCCCGCCCCGGTTGGTGACGTCGGCCGGAACACGGCAACTGCTGTACTTCGCCGAGGTCACCCTGCCCGCGCAGCAGGACGATCCCGACGGGCCCGACCGGCAGTGGCTGCTGGTGGTCTGCGAGCCGCTCCCCGCCCTCACGGCGTACGGCGACGGGCGCACCGCCGAGGTGCTGGACGCGAGCGGCGCCTCGCTCGCCACCGCGGTCCGCGGCACGGCCTCTCCGGCTGCCGCACGCGGCGGTCTGCCCGCGCAGGCGGCGCGGGCGGCGCACAGGTCGCGGAGCGGCACCGACGCCTCGGGAAGCCTGCTGGGCGCCAAGACCGGCGACCGGCGCACCGTGGCCGGCTGGGCGCAGGTCGCCTCGGCGACCGGTCCGGGCGAGACCGACGACCTCGGTCTGGTGGTGCTCAGCTCCCGCGCGGCGCCCACCACGACCACCGCCGGCGACTACTCGGGTTTCGCGCTCAAGGCGGCGGGGGCGCTGGCCGTGGTCGCGCTGCTGCTCGGTCTGGCGCTGTACTTCTCCTTCCAACGGCCCCTGCTGCGGGTGTACCTGTCCGCCGGCCGTCTGGCCCGGGGCGCGACCGGTGCCGGGTCGGCCGCTCGCGCGGAGCTGTCCCGGCCGGTGCCGGTGCACGGTTTCGGTGAACTAGCGCGGATCGGGCGGGCCCTGGAATCGCTGCGCGGGCAACTGCTCGGCGAGGGCGGCCCGCAGGAGTCCCCGGCCCGGCGTGGACCGGGTTACCGGGCGCTGGCCGTGGCCGGAGTCGTGGTGGTGGCCTGCTGGTCGGTGCCGATGATCTTCGTGCTGAACCGGGCGGACACCGCGACCGCGGTTCCGGCCGCGGTCCTTGCCGACCAGCAGGCGCGCACCGAGATCGCGACGAACCGCGTCCGGCAGTCCCTCGACCGGTCCTACACCGACCTGAGGGAGGCCGCCGCGAGCCTGCCGGGCCGCAGCCGGGACGCCCAGGCCGAGGTCCTGCGCAAGTCCCTCGCCGACCACAAGCAGTACCGTTCGCTGTATCTTCTGGACCGCTCGGGCGGCATCTCGCTGCGCGTGGGCGGCACACCGCTGCGCACCCTCGTCCACGTGCCGGGCGGCGGTGGGATCACCACCGTCAACGCCTCGGGCCGGATACCGGCGATCGCCGCCTACGCTCAGGTCCGGGCCGACAAGGGCAAGGCCCCGGCGGCCGGGGTGGTGCTGTTCGGCGAGATCGACGTGAAGGCACTCAACTCCCTGCTGCCCAGGCCCAAGCTGGGCAGCGTCTGGGTGACGGACCGCGACGACAAGGTCCTCGCGGCCAGCGTGGGCTACCGCGCCTTCCAGTCGCTGCCCGAGTCCGCCCTGACCCGTCTCGCCCGCGCCACCCAGGGCGCCCCGGGGACCGCGGGCACCGCGACCTCGGCGGTGCACAGCACGTCCTCCGGTCCCTCGGTCGACGCCGCCGCGCCGCTGGCGCAGAAGGGTCCGACGGCCGGCCTGGGCTGGCACGTGGTGACCGCGGAGCCCGCGGCGGCGCTGCAGGTCCCCGCGGTCCAGGCCGAGCAGCGCACCATGCTCGCGGGCATCCTGGGCCTCGCCGTCAGCGCGGCCGGTCTGGGCTGGCTCCACGTCGTGGTGGTCCGGCCGCTGCGCGCGGTCACCGTGCTCGCCGAGCGGCTCGTCGGCGGGGACCGCCGCACCGTGCTGCACCCGGTCAACCACGACGAGATCGGCTCGGTCACCCGCAACCTGGAGCTGGTGCGCCAGGTCCTGGCGGAACAGGACCGGGCGCTCAGAGCCGGTCAGTCCGCAGGAGCCGGCCGGCCCCTGCATGAGACCACCCTCCAGCGGTAGAAGGACGGAAACCGGCGTGCTCTTCCTCTATGTCATCGTCCTGCTGTGCTGCGCCGCTCTGTGGATCGCCGGGATCCTGGAGCAGCGGCGGCACTTCGCCTCGCTGGAGCAGATACCCACGCGGGTGCTGGTCAACGGCATCCGCGGCAAAAGTTCGATCACTCGGCTGTGCGCGGGCGCGCTGCGCGGCGGCGGGCTGGTCACAGTGGCCAAGACCACCGGCACCGCCGCGCGGTTCATCCACCCGGACGCCACCGAGGAACCGGTGTACCGCAAGTTCGGCATCGCCAACGTCGTCGAGCAGATCGGCATCGTGCGGCGGGCGGCGACCTATCGGCCGGACGCGCTGGTGATCGAGTGCATGGCGGTGATGCCCGCGTTGCAGGAGATCAACCAGGAGAAACTGATCCGTTCCACGATCGGTGTGCTGTGCAACGTCCGCGAGGACCATCTGGAGGAGATGGGCCCGACGCTGGACGACGTCGCCCGCTCGCTCTCCCGCTCGATGCCGGAGGGCGGGGTGTGTGTGACGGCGGAGAAGGACCGGCTGCACATCCTCCAGGAGGAGGCCGACAAGCGGAACTGCCGCCTGATCGCGGTCGACCCGGAGTCGGTGACCGACGCCGAACTGCGCGGCTTCAGCTGGTACACCTTCAAGGAGAACGTGGCGATCGCGCTCGCCGTCGCCGAACTGCTCGGCGTGGAGCGGCAGACCGCGATGCAGGGCATGTGGGACGCGCCGCCCGATCCGGGCGTGCTGTCCGTGGAGCGCTACGTCACCCACGAGGGGAAGCGGCTGCGGTTCGCCAACGTCTTCGCGGCCAACGACCCCGAGTCGACGCTGATGAACGTCAAGCAGCTGGAGGAGCTGGGCGCGATCCGGCGGCCGATCGGCGTGGTCATCAACTGCCGCCCGGACCGGGTGGAGCGCAACGGCCAGATGGGCACGATCGTCCAGGACCTCGGCGCCGAGACGGTGTTCCTGATCGGCCACCCGACCAAGAGCGCCCGCGACGCGATCCCGGCCGGCTTCAGCGGGCGGGTGGTGGATCTCGGTGGTGACCGCCGGGATCCCGGGGAGGTGACCGCGGCGATCCTCGCGGAACTCGGCCCGGACTCCTCGCTGGTGGCGATCGGCAACATCCACGGCCAGGGCGAGTTGTTCCTGGAGCGCCTCGCCGAACTGCCCCTGGACGAGTCCGAGGACCTGCTCGACGCCGTTCCCGTCGGTGGCGGTCTGGACCAGGAGACCATGCAGATCGCCCTGCCCCGGCAGCGGCTCTCGGTGGCCCGGCCGCCCGAGCCGGAGCCGTACAGCTGGGTGGCGCCGCTGGAGACACCGACGTTCACCTTCCGCATCCCGGAACAGCGCGACCTCGCCCACCGGGCCGCCGGCCGCAAGGACCGGCCCGACGACCGAAGCACCGCGGACGACCCGCACCAGTCCTACGATCCTTCCCAGTTCACGAGGAACCCGTGATCCCCGCCAATCTCAACGCACAGACCGCCGCACTGGGGATCGCCCTCGGGCTGGTCTTCTCGCTCGTCTGCTATCTGACCACCAATCTCAGCCCCGGGGGGATGATCACCCCGGGCTGGATCGCTCTCACCCTCGTCACCGATGTGCGGATGGCCGGGCTGATGGTCGTCGTGGCGGTGGGCACGTACTTCCTGATGAAGCTGGTGCAGCGCACAGTGATCCTCTACGGAAAACGGCTGTTCGCCGCCGTCGTGCTGTGCGCGGTGCTGATGCAGACCACCGTGATGCTCGCCCTCAGCCACGAGTTCCCGCTGCTGTACACGTCACAGACCCTTGGCTTCATCGTCCCGGGCCTGGTCTCCTACCAGATGGCCCGCCAGCCACTGGCGGCCACGGTCATCTCGACCAGCGCGGTGACCCTGGCCACGTACGTGGTGCTGGTCGCCGGTCTGTTGATCGGGGCCCTGCCCACCGGCTGACCCGTACACCCCTCTCACCTCACAGTCTCAGGAGGATCGGCCATGCATTCCGTACCAGACGGCAGGCGAACCGGCCCGACCCGCCGCGCCGTCTTCCGGACGATCGCGGGCGTGGCGGCCGCCGGAGCGGCGGGCGGTTATGCCTGGGAACGCTTCGGGTCCGACAGCGGCGGCGGTTCGGCCGACGCGAACTCCGGCGCGAGCGCCCGGTCCGAGGGGGCCCACACCTTCGAGCGGCTCTCCTCCCCCGCTCGCACCGTGGTCCGTGCGAGCGACGGCGGCACGCTCGCCACGTTCACCGACGGCGCTCGTACGGCCGTACTCACCGGCCCCAGCCGCACCTTCAGCGAGCCGCGCACCACCGAGGCCACAGTGACCACCGACGCCTGGGTGCGGGTGCTGCCGCACACGTGGCGGCGGGGCGCGGAGAAGTCCGCCTGGTTCACGGGCTGGTTCCGCAAGGCGCTCGGCGACACGAGCCCGGACGTCTTCGCCGTGGCGTTCCAGTACAGCAGCGCCGGAGCGCCCGCCAAGCACAACGCCGACGGCGTGCGGTACGCGGGCACCGCGCACTTCGGCCCGCGCAATTCCGAGGTCGACAACCCGCTGGACTTCGCCTACCACGACGAGCAGTCCGACTTCTACGACTATCTGGGCACGGCGTGGACCTTCCCGGACGGCACGCGCGCGCAACCGGAGAAGGCCCGCTACGGCGACGTCGACTGCTCCGGCTTCCAGCGTCTGGTGTGGGGCTACCGCATGGGCATCCCCCTGCACAACACCAACACCCGGGGCGCCGGTCTGCCGCGCCGCGCCTTCGCCATCGCCGCCTACGGTCCCGGCCGCGTGGTGATCCCCCACACCGGCCGGGAGCAGGCCACCGACCTCGGTGTCCTGCAACCCGGTGACCTGGTCTTCTTCGCCATCATCAAGGACCGGCCGGACTTCATCGACCACTGCGGCATCTACATGGGCCTGGACGACCAGGGCCGGCACCGCTTCTACTCCAGTCGCTCCGCGGCCAACGGCCCGACCCTGGGTGACCTGTCGGGCCGCTCGCTGCTGGACGGCACCGACTTCTACGCCCGCGGCTTCCGAGCGGCCCGCCGCCTGTGACCGCGGCGCGTTCGTTCGCTGCCGCCGCGGTGACCTGGCCGCGCGTGTGATGCCGCCGCGTGTGCACCGCCGTCTCACCTGACCTGCTGACCGAGGACCACTGCCATGACCGCCACACCCGCCGCCCCGCCCACCGGAGCCCAGCGCGGCCGTCGGGCGGCGAGCCACCGCTCCGGCCGCCCGGAGGACGCCCCGCGCTGGGAGCGCCCGGCGCTCGCCGCGGTGCTGGCCGTCGCCGCGGTGCTGTACGCCTGGGGCATCGGGCACGCCGCGCTCCACCCCTTCTACAGCGCGGCGATACGCTCGATGGCCAGTAGCCCGCGGGCGTTCTTCTTCGGTGGGCTCGACTCCGCCGGTTCGATCAGCATCGACAAGCTGCCCGGCGCCTTCTGGCCCGACGCGGTCTCCGTCTGGGTGTTCGGCCCGCACACCTGGGCGGCCGCGCTTCCGCAGGTCGTCGAGGGCGTGCTCACCGTATGGCTGTTGCACCGGATCGTACGGGCCTGGGCCGGCCCGTTCGCCGCGCTGACCGCGGCGCTGGCGCTCACCCTCACGCCGGTCACCGTGGCCCTCAACCGCGCCACCATTCCGGACACCGCGCTCACGCTGCTCCTGGTGGCGGCCGCCGGAGCGCTGCAGAAGGCGGTGCGCACCCAGCGGCTGCTGCCGTTGATCACCTGCGGGGTCTGGGTCGGCCTCGCCTTCCAGGCGAAGATGCTGCAGGCGTGGTTGGTGCTGCCGGTCTTCGCCGCCGTGTACCAAGTTGTCGCGCCCGGCACGGCGTTGAAGCGGGCTCTGCGCGTCCTGCTGGCCGGTGCGGTCGCGTTGGCGGTCTCCTGCTCCTGGATGCTGGTCGCCTATGTGACACCGGCGGCCGACCATCCGTACTTCGACGGAACGTCCAACAACGATCCGTTCACCCTGGTCTTCGGCTACAACGGGCTGAGCCGCTTCGGCAGCGATCCCACCGCGTTCGGCGCCGTCCCGGGCACCGCGGCCAGCCGCACCACCGGCAACACCGGCTGGGACATGCTCATCAACCACACGGTCGGCCCGCAGATCGCCTGGTTGCTGCCGCTCGCCGTGGTCGCCGCGGTCCTGGGCATCGCCCGGCGCGCCGGGCGACCGCGAACCGACCTGCCGCGCGCCGGGTTCATGCTGTGGGGCGGCTGGCTGGCCGTGCACACCGTGGTGTTCAGCGTCTCCAACGGCAACCACGCCTACTACACGGCCGTCATCGCCCCGGCGATCGCCGCGCTGGCCGGCGGGGGACTCGCGCTCTTCCGATCGGAGTACGAGGCGAGGTACGAGGCGAAGTACGGGCCGGAGCAGATGGCGCAGGACGCGGCGGCCGGCCGACGGCACCTGGTGCTGCCCGCCGTGATCGCGCTGACGACGGCGTGGGCGCTGATCCTCGCCTGGCCGACCCGATTTCTCCCGTGGCTGCTGCCGGTCGCTGTGCTGCTCGCGGTGTGCGGCGTGGTGGGCCTGTGGAGCCGCGGGCCGCGCACCTCCCCACGGAGGACCCAGGTCGCCCTCGCCGCCGGGATCGCGGCCATCCTGGTCGTACCGGCCGGCTGGGCCGTCTCCAGCCTCGACCCGCTCTACGCGGGCGCCGCGACCTCGCCGATGGCCGGTCCGGTCGGCAAGTCGTACGACGAACATCCCCGTCACGCTCCGCGCAGGAAGGGGCTCGACCGGCCCAGCGCCCGTGACACCGCCCTGCTCGACTACCTCACCGCGCACCGCCACGGCGAGAAGTACCTGCTGGCCACCCAGGCCGCCTACACCGCCGAGCCCCTGCTGCGTGCCAAGTCCGAACCCATCCTCGTCATGGGTGGCTTCACCGGCAGCACCCCCTTCCCGACCGCTCAGCAGCTCGACGGCCTCGTCACCGCCCACCAACTGCGTTATGCGCTGCTCACCACCCGGCGCCCCACCACGGCCGCCACCACCTGGGTGAAGTCCCACTGCCGGCGCGTCGGGCCCACCGCCTACGGGCTCCGCACCGACGGCAGCTTCACCCTCTACGACTGCGCGTCCCCGAGGTGAGGTGACGCCCGCCCGGTCAGTGCCCCGGCCCCTTGACCACCCGCGCCACCTGGAACAGGACCTAGGTCGAAAGCCTCTCTGGCGCCCCTGCGCATGCGTGGGGAATGATCCCGCGCATGGTTGACCTTCACCGGCTGCTGGCCTTCTGCACCATGTCCGTGCTCTTGTCGGTCGTCCCGGGACCGAGCGTGTTGTTCGTCATCGGCCGGGCCCTCGCCCACGGGCGTCGGACGGCGTTGACCTCGGTGCTGGGCAACGCCCTCGGGGGCTATGCGCTGGTCATCGCTGTCGCCTTGGGGATCGGGGCGTTGGTCGAGACGTCGGTCGTCGTCTTCGACGTGATCAAGCTGGCCGGCGCCGGCTACCTCGTCTACCTCGGCGTGAGGGCTTTGCGCGCGAGCTGGAAGAACCGGGCCCGAGCGGTGAGTTTCACCTCTGTGTCGTCCAGCGGGCGAAGCTCGGTATGGGCAGGATTCATGGTCGGCGTGACGAACCCGAAGAGCGTCGTGTTCCTCACCGCGGTGCTTCCGCAGTTCGTCGACCGGGAGGCCGGTCACGTCAGCATCCAGATGCTGATCCTCGGCTTCGCGGGCGCCGTATTGGCCCTGATCTCTGATGGCCTGTGGGGGCTGACGGCATCGGCCGCACGAACCTGGTTCGGACGCTCCCCCCAGCAGATGTCACTGGTCGGCGGCACCGGCGGGCTGGCCATGATCGGCCTGGGTGCGGCCGTGGCTGTCACCGGCCGCGCGGACTAGGAGCAGGCTCCATCGCGTAGCCACTCGGTGAAGGCTGTTACGAGCCTGGGGCGTGCCTGACGGCAGCGTCGCACGTGGGCCCACCGCTTTGCGCGACACCCCAGCGACTCGCCGGGCAGTCCGTTGCGTGGGAGCGGCCGATGGCTAGTCTCGGGCGGGAGCCCGCGCCAAGGCTGGGGTCACGGTGCGGAGGAGTGCGGCTGGTGGGCGCGGTTACCGCGGTGGATCTGGTGACGTTCGGACACAGCACCGCGGAGCAGGAGCGCTTCGTCGAACTGGTGCGGACCGCGGGGGTCCGGTCGGTGGTGGACGTGCGCATCGGTCCTGGCAGCCGCCGCAACCCGCATCTGGCCCGTGACCGCCTCGCCCGGTGGCTGCCTGACGCGGGGATCGACTACCGCTGGGAGAAGTCGCTGGGGGTTTCCGATCCCCCGGGGTGAAGCCCGGCAGGGGCGGGTGATCGCGTCGGTAGCGTCATCGGGGTGCGGCAGCGCCGTCCGTACGACGGGAACTGGCCATCCTCGGCCGTGAAAGCAGCCGCGCCGGGCCGGCCCGCGGTCCGGAGCGAGACCCTCCCGAGGGGCACCCGCCGGTGCGGCGCTTGACCGAAAGCATGCCGATGGCATGCCTCACACGTCACATCTGCCTCCCTCTGCCTCACGCCCCTCACGGGCCGCGCCGGAACGTTCCCCTCCCTTTGGTGCGAACCCCGAACTCCCCGCCCCCTTCCGGCTCCTCGCGCTTTCCAGCCAACTCGAACGCAGCCTTGTAGCCCGTTCGAAGCGCTGGCTACGATCCCGCTCGTTTCGCTTTCGCTTTCTACACAACCTGCACGATTGCTTCATCGGATTGAGGGGGATCGTGGAGTCGTCTACGCAGGCGGGAGCGGTGGGCCCCCGCGACGGATTACCCGGGCCCCGGCCGTTCCGGGGCCGCCGCGGCTCTTCCGGTTCCGGGCGCGACACGTCCGCCCGGGACTTCCGACTCTTCTGGTGGGCCAATGCCGTCGACGCACTCGGCACCCAGGCATCCGGCGCCGTCCTCCCGCTGCTGCTCCTCGGTCTCGGCCACTCGCCGCGCACCGCCGGGCTCGTCGCCGGGCTCTCGCTGGCGGCGGGGCTGCTGCTCGGGCCGCTCGCGGCCGTGCCCGCCGACCGCGGCGCGCGGAAGACGATCATGTTCTGGTCCGCCGCTGTCGCCGCGCTCGCCATGGGCTCCATCGCGGTGACCCTGCTCGCCGGACATCTGACGCTGGCTCACCTCGTGGCCGCCGTCCTTGTCGAACGGTTCGCCACCGCCTGTCACGACGCCGCGTCGCGCGGCACCATCGCCCTGGTCTGCCCGCCCGACGACCAGCCGCGCGCCGTGGCCCGGCTCGCCGCCGCCGACCAGGGCGCGCTCATTCTCGGCCCGGCCCTCGGCGGAGCCGCGTACCAGCTCTTCCGCGCCCTGCCCTTCGCGGCCGACGCCCTCTCGTACGCGGTTGTCGCCGGCTGCGTACGGGCCATGCGTACGGATCTGAAGGCCGCGGCGGCACCCTCGGGTGAGGGGTGGTGGCGTGCGGTCGGCGCCGGGTTGCAGCTGGTGCGGCGGCGGCCGTTGCTGCGCCTCGTGCTGGCCTGGGTCGCGCTCGTCAACGGGGTGGCGGCGACGCTGTACTACTCCGCGGTGTTCACGCTGCAACGTTCCGGCAGCGGGGCGCTCCCGCTCGGCCTCGTCCTCGCCGTCACCGGCGCCGCGGGCCTGGCGGGCTCCCTCGCCGCGCCCAAGGCCGCGGCCCGCCTCGGCGCCGCTCGCGCCCTCACCGCAGTCACCTGGCTGCTGGTCCCGCTCACCGCTGCTCTGGCCCTCGCCGACGGGCCGTGGACGTACGGGGCGCTGCTCGGTGCGATCGGACTCCTCGTGCCGCTGCCCGCTGTCATCCTCCAGTCCCGCGCCCTGCTGACGACCGAACCCGAATTGCAGGCCCGCGTCGGCGCCGTCATCGCCACCGCCTCCGGCGCCACCGCCGCTCTCGCCCCGGTCGTGGCCGGCCTCTTCGCCGGTCGGGTGAGTTCCGCCGGGCCCGCGCTCGGATGTGCCGCCCTCCTCGTCCTGCTCGCCGCGCACACCCATCGGCGCGCCGCCCTCGCGGAGGCCGCCGCGTGAGCCGCTTCCAGGTGTACCGCGCCGCGCTGCCCGACGTGTGCGCCACCGCTGCGCACCGCATGGTGTTCACCGCCGACGCCGAGGGCCGCTGCGAGGTGTTCACCTGGGACGCCGCGGCCCGGCGCGCGCGCCGTGTCACCGACCGTCCCGGCGGCACCCTGCACGGGGCGATCGACGCGGACGCGTGTGTGTGGTGGTTCGCCGAGGACGCCCGGGGAGTCGGCCACTGGCGGTTCCAGCCGTTCGACGGCGGTCTTGACCTGCCCGGTCTCACCGGTGTCCCGGACGGCACGGCCCGCGGTCTGGCCGTCACCGCCGACGCCACTGTCGCCCTCGGCATCGGACTCGCCGACCACACCACGATCCGGCTGGGAACTCGGGGTGGTCCCGGCCGCGAGGTGATACGTGTGCAGGGTCCCGCCTCGCTCGCCGGACTCGCCCCGCGCGGTGACCTCCTCGCCCTCTCCCGGACGGCCGAGGCGCCCCGCGCCGTCACCGTGCTCGGCACCGACGGCACCGAGGTCGCGGTCCTCCCCGGCGACGGCCACCACGGCAGACTCTGGGCGCTCGGTTTCGGTCCCGCCCGGGACGGCCATGCCACCCTGCTGCTCGCCCGCGAACGCGAGGACCGCTACGTACTCGCCACCTGGACCGCCGCCACCGGCACCGTCACCCACGACTGGTGTGCTCTGGACACCCAGTTCACCGCCCGCTGGTACCCGGACGGCGACGCCGTGCTGATCCGGCAGGACCGGCACGGCCGCTCCCTGCTCCGCCGCGCCGACCTCGCCCGCCGCGCCCTGGACCCCGTACCGACTCCGCCCGGCACTCTCCTGGACGCGGCCCCGCGCCCCGGCGGCGACCTGCACACCCTTTGGACGGACACCGCGCACCCGCCCCGTATGACGTCCACGGCCGGGACACCGCTGCCGCCGCTCGGCACCATCGACGGCCGCGTGCCGGGCACGCTGCGTGACGTCTTCACACCGGGGGCGGACGGCCCGGTGCACACGTTGCTCAGCCTTCCCGAGTCCGCACCCGGGCCCCACCCGGCCGTGTTCCTCGTCCACGGCGGCCCCGCCGACCACGACCGCGACGCCTACGACGGCACCGTGCACTCGCTGGTCGCTTCCGGTTTCGCCGTGGCCCGCGTCAACTACCGCGGCTCCACCGGCTACGGACCGAGCTGGCAGCGGGCCCACCGCGACGGCGTCGGCCACACCCAGGTCGCCGACCTCGCGGCCGTCCGCGCCGACCTCGTGGCACGCGGCCTGATCCGCGCGGACGCCGCCGGGCTGTGGGGCACCTCCTGGGGCGGTTACCTGGTCCTGCTGGCCCTCGGCACCCGCCCCGGGCTCTGGCAGGCGGGTGTCGCCGTCAAACCCGTGGCCGACTACGCCGCCGCACACGCCGCCGCCACACCCGCCCTGCGGACGCTGGACGAGCGGCTGTTCGGCGGTACACCGGCGCAGGTCCCGGACCTCTACGCGCACAGCTCGCCGATCCGCTACGCCGCCCGGGTACGCGACCCGCTCCTGGTCGTCGCCGCCGCCCACGACACCAAGTGCCCACCTGCGCAGGTCCGTTCCTATCTCGCCGCCCTCGACGCGGCCGGCGCCCCGCACGAGTCGCTGTGGCTCGCGTCCGGGCACGACGGCTACGACGGCGGCGACCACGTGCGCGTGCTGCGGCGCGCGGTGCGCTTCCTCGATCGCGCGCTGCGGCACAGCGCCCGCTCCACCCCACCCCCCAGACGCCCCGCTCCGGCCGGAGAGGGGTCCGTGCACCATCCCGTCGAACACTGACACAGAGAGCGAAGGAGAAGCTCATGCAGAAGGACGTCATCCACAACGACCCGCTGGCCGAGGACGAGACGAACCGCAAGCCGAGCGTCGGCATCACGGTCACCGTCCCGTTCCGCAACGCCGAGGACGGCGACGACACCGTCGAGGACTGATCCTCACCGGCCGGCTCCGGGTCACCCCGGGGCCGGCCGGGCCGCCCCGCCCCGCTCGCACCGCCGTCACCCGCATGACCGCAACCCGCACCGCCGCCCGCCCGCATCACGTCAGGAGAGAAGCGCCCATGCGCGTACTGCTGGTCAACATGCCCTGGTCGCCCATCGACCTGCCGTCCCTCGCCCTGGGCATCCTCAAACGGAGCGTCGACGAGCGCGTGCCGGGCGCCAGTGCCGACGTGCTGCACGCCAATCTGATGTTCACCGACTGGATCACCGAGCGCACCGAGTTCACCGGCGAGGACTACGAGTACTACGCCCTCTCCTCGTACTTCATGGGCTGCGGCGACTGGGTGTTCTCCTCCGCCCTGTACGACGACCCGGCCTGGCGCGAGGAGGAGTTCGTCGCCACGATGACCGGCAAGCTCAAGTCCGCGCGGATGAAGATGACGCGTGAACTGCACCGCATAGCACCAGAGTTCGTCGAGGACATCGCCCAACAGATCGTGGCGGCGGGGCCCGATGTCGTCGGGTTCACCTCCACCTTCCAGCAGAACACCGCCGCGCTCGCCGCCGCCCGCCGCGTCAAGCAGCTCGCCCCGCACATCGTGACCGTCATGGGCGGCGCCAACTGCGACGGCGCACAGGGCGCCACCGTGCACCGCAACTTCCCCTTCGTCGACCACGTCGTACGAGGTGAGGGCGAGGCCGCCTTCCCCGACCTCCTCAAGGCGCTCGCGGACCGGAGCCCGGTGGACGGCATCCCCGGCCTGTGCCACCGCGACGCGGACGGGGCAAGCATCGCCAACCCCATGGCGACCCGCCCGCTGCCGCCCGCCGCGATCCTGCCGCCCGACTACAGCGGCTACTTCGAGCGGCTCGCCGCATCCGTCGCGCGCAACTGGGTCGAGCCGAAGCTCGTGGTCGAGGGAGCGCGCGGCTGCTGGTGGGGCGAGAAACACCACTGCACCTTCTGCGGGCTCAACGGCTCCTTCATGGAGTTCCGCTCCAAGAGCCCTGACACCTTCTACGAAGAGATCATGGAGCTGGCCCGCAGACACCGGGTCCTGGACATGTATGTCGTCGACAACATCCTCGACATGCGTTACCTCACCACCGTGCTGCCCCGCATCATCGAGAGCGGTTACGACCTGCGGCTGCACATCGAGATCAAGGCGAACATGAAACGCAGCCAGCTGCGCACCCTCGCCGACGCCGGTCTCATCTACGTCCAGCCCGGCATCGAGAGCCTCAACAGCCGGGTCCTGGACCTCATGGACAAGGGCGTCAGCGGCTGCCAGAACGTGCGGATGCTGCGCGACGGCGCCGAGACCGGCCTCTCCGTCGCCTGGAACTACCTGCACGGGTTCCCCGGGGAGAGCGCCGAGGACTACGACCCGGTGATCGCCCAGATACCCGCCCTCGAGCACCTGGACCCACCGGTCGACCTGTCCGCACGCATCGCCATCGAGCGTTTCAGCCCCTACTTCGAACGCCCCGAACTGGGCTTCACCGGTCTGCGCCCCGAAGCGCACTACCGCTTCACCTACGACCTGCCGGAGGAAGAGCTGTACGGCATGGCGTACGTCTTCGAGGCGCCCGCCCGCGGCATCGGCGAGCCCACCGTGAGCGCCCTCAACAAGGTTCTCGCCGAGTGGAAGAAGCATCACACCGACGCTCGCCTCACCCATGACGACCACGGCGACCGCATCGTCCTGGTCAGCCGCCGCCGGACCTTCGACTGGCGCGTCAAAGAACTGACCGACCCCTTCGAACTCGCCCTCTTCCGCCTGCTCGACCAGCCGCACAGCGTGCAGGCCCTCGCCCGCAAGGCCGCGGCGCGCGTGCCCGACGCGGCCCGCGACGAGGACGGGGTCCAGCGGCTCCTCGACTCCTGGCTCGCCCTCGGCATCGTCTTCGCCGACGCCGGCCAGTACGTCCACATCGCCCCGGCCGCCGTCAACGAGGACCTGCTGCGCCTGGACTTCATGCGGCACATCCACACCGCGGACGCCCCTGACGGTGCCGCCGTCCCCGAGCCGGCCTGACCCTGCCCCCCCACCCCGCTTCGAAGGAGCACGATGACCGCCACCCTCACCGCGCCGACGCTCCTCGCCTGGCGCGACTACGACCCCGCGGCGTGCGAGCTGCCCGGCATGTCCCTGGGCGAGGTCCCCCTGCCCGGGCCCGCGCGCGGTCAGGCCGCACGCCTGTGGGAGCTGGGGGCGCGCCGCGTACGGCTGCCCGCCCCGGTCGATCTGGGCGCCGGCGCGGATCCGGCCGCGGCTATCTACGGACTCTCCCTCGTCCGGGACCTGACGGCGCGGGCCGTCATGGTCGAGTGGGAGCTGCGCCTGGACCCGGACGAGGGCGAGACCTGGCGCCGCCTCAGCCACCTCCAGCCGCCCGCCGCGCTGTACGGCCCCGCCGAGGCCGAGGAGACGCTGCGCTCGTGGCGGCGCGGGCACTACCTGTGCAAGTGCCTGTGGCGCAAAGGCCCCGGATTCCTGCAGATCCGCGACCGCCGCTGGGGGGAACTGCGCCGCTTCACCGCCGACGAACCCGAGTACGACACCGCGGTCGGCCTGCTCGACTATGGTGCCCTCGCCGAGACCGTCGACCAGGCCGCCCTGGCCGACTTCCGCTCCGAGCAACTGGTCCTCGACGTGGGCCCGTACGCGTGGTGGCTGCCCTACCGTGTCAGCCGGTGGCTCCAGCAGTCGATCGCCATCTGAGCGGGCGTGGCCCGGCGAAGTCATACTCAGGGCGGCGGTTTCTTCCGTCGCCCGCTTCGGGTCCGGTGGATCGCGTCGCCGCCCTGCCGGACCGGCTCCAGACATGAGGGCGGGGGCGCCGAGGTCCCTTGCGGCCCCAACACCCTCATGCGGTGTCGGGGAAGTCGCGCCTCTTGATCTTCGCCATCGGGCCGTCGGGGTGGTGGTAGACGAGCCCCTCCCACTCGTGTCCGGCGAGGAAGTCGGCGATGCCGGCGTAGGTGCGTCTGTCTAGATCGGGGGCGACGGTCTCGGCGGTGGCGTGCCGGACCAGCGTGTGGCGGGCGAGCCCTTCGGGGTTGCCGTTGATTTTGGGGCCGCACAGTTCGTAGGTGCCGTGCGGCCGGTCACCGTGGACCTCCAGTGCTTCGGCGTGGAACTTCGCGAAGGACGACTGGGCGATGGGCTCCCAGCCCATCGTCTTGCCGGTCACCACGTCGCGCTGTACCGGGACGTAGTCGGGCGGAGCCGTCTTGCCCGGCTTGACCTCGCGGCGCGCCCACCACTGTCCCGACTCGTCGAGCAGCACGCACGTTCCGTCGTACTTGCGGGTGGCGACGCCGTGCCCGTCGAGGACCCATTCGCAGCCTGGGGTCACGTCGGTGAGGACGCGGCGGCGATCGGCGGGGTTGCGGACGAACAGCGTAGGGATCTTCTGCACTTAGGCTCCTTAACGGCCGGCCTTTCAGAGTGACCGTCAAGACAGGGCGCCGCCATGGAATTTCTGCGGACCTGCGCTTTACGCCGCGTCGAGGCGGGTGATGCCTCCGCCCAGACCGAGCACGTACAGCTCGCCGTGGCGGTCCTGGACGAACGAGATGACCTCGCCGCCGTTGACGCCCAGGTCGTTCACCGCGGTCACTTTGCCCTTGCGCAACTTCAGGGAGCGTACGGTGCCGTCGCAGTAGTCGCTGAAGACGTACTGGCCTCGCAGGGCCGGGAGGGCATCGCCTCGGTAGACGTAGCCGCCGGTCACCGAGCAGCCGAGGCCCGCGCGGTCGTACTCGTGGATCGGGCGCACGTGGTTCGCCGGTTCTGTCCCGCCGCGGAAGGGGTGGGTGCCTTCCATCTGGGACCATCCGTAGTTCTCCCCGCCGTTGCTGCGTGCCGGGGCCCGGTCGATCTCTTCCCAGTCGCTCTGGCCGACGTCGCCGATGAAGAGGTCACCGGTGGCGGCGTCGAAGGAGAACCGCCACGGATTGCGCAGGCCGTACGCCCAGATCTCGCCCCTCGCGTTCGGGTCGTTCACGAAGGGGTTGTCCGCCGGGATCGCGTACGGTGTGCCGCCCCGGGGGTCGATGCGCAGCAGTTTGCCCAGCAGGGTGTCGAGGTTCTGCCCGTTGCCGTGCGGATCGCCGCCGGAGCCGCCGTCCCCGAGGGCGATGTACAGGTAGCCGTCGGGGCCGAACTTGATGTCGCCGCCGTTGTGGTTGTTGTACGGCTGGGTCTGCGTCAGGACGGTGCGCCGCGTCTTCGGCTGGATCTTGCCGTGCCGGACGGCGAACTCGTCGACGGTGCTCGTGCCTTCGAGGTTCGTGAACGAGATGTAGAAGTGCGCGAACCTCTTGTCGAACGCGATGCCCAGCAGGCCGCGTTCCCCGTCGGTGGTCGTCTCGGCGGAGATGTCGAGCACGGGTCCTCCGAGACCCCGGTCGCTCAACACCCGGACGGTTCCGGCTCGTTCGGCGATCCAGACCGTGTCGCCGGGTCCGGCGGTGCCCGCGGTCGGGTTCTGCGCCGTGGCCACGTTCGTGAGGACGACCGCCGGTGCACGGTGTCGCTGCCCGGGTTCGTCCGCGGCCGCGGTGGTCAGGGCGAGGGAAGCGAGCAGGCAGACGGTGGCGATCATGGCCGAGCTTCTCGTGCGTACTTTCACCGTGATCCTCCTGGAGGCGGCGAGCGGGGCACCCGGCTGCGCGGGACACGGGGATCTGCGTGGCGCGTACCAGCACGCAACCTGGGTGGGGGAAAGTGCGTACCTCTGGCGCGGCTGAGAATACCGGGCCGCGCGCCCCTGGTATAGACCAAGGGGGTGGCGGCGCCGTCCCGCCCTGCCCGCGCCGCCGCCGCGACACCTGGCTCGGTGTCGCCGGTCGACGGCCCCGGCTGTCAACTCGCGTGTGGGGAGCGGTGTTGCTCAGTAGACCGTGTCCACCGGGCGTGAGCCGTTCACGGCCGTGCCCAGCTGCGGGATGCCGACCCAGTCCATGTCGAGATCCTTCGGGCCGATGTACTGGGCGCCGGCCGTACCGATCGCCGTACCGTCGGAGGGCAGCGTGGTGAGCGAGCCGTCCGAGTTGTTGTCGGCGCGCGCGCCGGAGAGCAGGTCGGCCTTGCCGTCCTTGTTCAGGTCGGCGAGGTGGACCTCACCACCGAACTGCCCGGAGCCCCACCCCGAGTCGGGGACGCCGGCGGTGCCCTGCCACAGCCACTGCACGGAGTCGGTGGTGTCGACACCGGCCACCGAGCCGCGCAGCACGGTCACGGTCCCGGCCCCGTAGATCACTCCGGAACCGCCGGGAGCCACTCGCAGATTCTCCCGGGGGGTGCCGACGGCCAGCTCCATCTTGCCGTCGCCGTTGACGTCACCGAGCGCAACGTCCGCGCCGAACTTCTCCCACGTCTCCGGGTCACCGGGGATCGCTCCGGACGCCTGGGTGACGGTCTGGGTCCGCGAGGAAGGGCCGCTCTTCCCGCCGTACGTGACGACCACCTTGCCGGCGGGGAGCTTGTCGGGCGTGTTCGAGTCGACCGTGGCCCACCAGGTGCCGGTGGCGATGTCGCCGTAACCGTCGCCGTCGATGTCGCCGATCGCGCTGTTGGAGCCGCTGGGCATCAGTTTGACGGAGGACGCCTTGGGGCCGCCTGTCGCGCCGGGCAGGTAGTAGTTGACCTCGTGGTGCTTGCCGCCGGAGACGTTACGGCTCTGGCCGGTGACGAGGAGGTCGGTGCGGCCGTCGCGGTTCACATTGCCGGCTACGAGGTTGAGGATGCCGGCGTGGGTGTTCGAGTACAGGGGCAGGGCGAGAGCGGACCGGGCGCCGGGCTTGCCGGCGCGGGAGATGCCCTTGGAGAAGACGTGCAAGGTGCCGGAGGAGGTGCCGACGGCCAGGTCCGTCCGGCCGTCTCCGTCGAAGTCGCCGGCTGCGAGGGACTGGCCGTAGCGGTCGTGCTGGGTGGGGGCCGGGTCGACGACGTCGGCGCCGCCGGTCAGACCGGACGCCGAGCCCCACACGATCTGGACGAGGCCGTTGTCGGTGTCGGAGTCGACGTCCTCCTTCGTGACGCCGATCGCGAGGTCCGTGTACCCGTCGGAGTCGAAGTCGCCCGCTGCGGTCGCGGTGCCGAAGTAGTCGCCGGCCTCGGCCACACCCGGGATGCCCGGGGTGTTCTGGTTCAGGGTCTGGTGCCGGGCGGCGCCCACACCGTTCGCCGACCCGTACAGCACGGAGACGGTGCCGGGCCGGGGGAGGTCTGCGACCCGGGCGCCGGGTGCGGAGACCACGACGTCGTTGAAGCCGTCGCCGTTGAAGTCGGTCTCCGCCTTCGGTGCGGCGGCACTCCCCGTCCCGGCGGCGCCGACGAGCAGCCCTCCGGTCAGGGCGACGACGGCGCCGGTGGCGAGGGCGGTACGGATGCGTTGCTGCACGAAGAGTCTCCGGGGGTTCTGCCGATTCGTGGACACCCGCATGCACGAACAGGTGACCCACGGGTGAACAGGTGACGCACAGGAGACCGCACGGAGCAGATAAAGGTTGTACGGGCATGGAGCGCAGGACGCCCAGCACGCGCCGGCCGCGCGCCGCCTCACTCCGGGACGTTGCCCGAGAAGATCACCGTCTCCATGTCGAAGGTCGGAGTGATCTCTACTTGGAGGTACTTCTCGCCGGAGGGCAGTGTGCAACCGTAAACCGCGTCGGCTGTGCGTCCCGGCAGGACGCTGGTCGTGAATCCGGAACCGTGGTGCGTGCCGTCCGCGTACACCTCTTCCCCTGGCGAATGTCCGCTGGAGCAGGAGATCGTCAATTCGGACGGCAGATCGACCGCGCTGTTCGTGCCGTTCTTGACGTGCACCGTGAACTTCACGTACGGCGTGTTCTCCGGGATGTCGTCGGGACCGGTGACCGCGCGGGTGAAGTGCGACAGGCCGATCTCGAAGCCGTCCTGCGAGGTCCCGGTGTCCGTCAGGGACAGCGTGGCCGGTCCGTCCGTGGTCTCGTCCGTCGCGGGCGTGTCTTCTTCGGAGGTGGAGTCATCCGTCGCGGGCACGTCTTCTTCGGAACGGGACTCGGTAGCGGAGGGGGTGTCGGCGGAAGAGGAGGCGGATTCCGTGGCGGACTCCTCCGTCGTCGGCGCATCCTTCTTGGTGGGGGCGTCGGAGTGCGCGGAGGGCTCTTCCGGTGGCGGGCTCTCAGTGCTGCTGGTGGTGACAGTGACGGTGCTCTTGCTGCTTTCGCCGCCGTGGTCCTGACTGCTGCCGCAGGCGGCGGCTCCACCACCGAGGAGAGCCGCAACGGCGCCGCAGACCACAGTCTGACGCATACGAGGCCGACGCGGTCGAGGGTGCCTACGTCGTTCGCGTCCTGGCAGTGTTGCGCGTGGGTGTTTGCTCATGAGAACGGTCTTTCAGGCGCACGGCCCAGGGGGCGGTCCCTCGGCCAAATTCCCGAGATGGACTGACAGGGAATCCCCTGTGTTCGAGCCTAGACCCGTGCACATGGCGAGTAAACCGGGGCCACAGGGGTCCGGGCCGCTCGTCGGGAGGCGCCTGCTGCCCCCCTCTGTACACGGTGCGACCGATCGTCGATCCTTTGTTGCCGTGACCCATACGACGAGTGACGCCCCGTGGCCCGGATTGATCAGCGCCATCACCTTGTTCGTCGAGGACCTGCAGGCCACGAAGCGGTTCTACTGCGACGTGTTCCGCCTCCCGGTGACCTACGAGGACGACAATTCGGCCGTGTTCCGTTTCGGGGACACTGTCATCAACCTGCTGCGGTCCGCCGCGGCACATGAGTTGATCGCCCCCGCGCGCGTCGCCGGCCCGGCGTCCGGCTCACGCCTGCAGCTCACGCTCCCCGTGGACGACGTGGACGCGATGTGCAAGGAGCTGACCGCCCGGGGCGTGACGCTGCTGAACGGGCCGGTCGACCGGCCCTGGGGGATTCGGACCGCCAGCTTCCGCGATCCGGCCGGCCATATCTGGGAGATCGCGCGGTGACCGCGGCGGCGGACTCCGAGCTCCAAGCCCTCCTGACCGCACTGAACGCACAGCGCCGGCATGTCCTCGGCATCCTCGACGGACTCGACCCGAAAGCGCTGCGGCGCCCCGTGCTGCCGTCCGGATGGAACTGTCTGGGACTCGTCCAGCATCTCGCGCTCGACGTCGAGCGGTTCTGGTTCCGTGCCGTCGTCGCCGGTGATCCCGGGGTCATCGCAGCCCTCGACGACACCGACGACGCCTGGCGGGTGGCTGTCGGCGTACCGCATACCGAAGTCCTCGACCGGTACCGCACGGAGGCGGACCTCGCGGATGCTGTCATCACCGGTACGGTCGCGGACACACCCTTGGCCTGGTGGCCCCACCGCCTCTTCGGAGAACCGCACTTGCACACGGTTCGGGACGTCGTGCTGCACGTCGTCACCGAGACCGCATGCCACGCCGGACACCTCGACGCCGCACGAGAACTCATCGACGGCCGCCGCTGGATGGTCCTGACGTGAAGGCCGGCCCGGCGGGTGGGTCGCCGGAAACGTACTCGGCCCACGCCGCCGATCCGAGCGGGCGACGGCCGGCCAGGTTGCCGCGCTCCCACTGGGAGTAGTGCCGCACGCGCGGAGCTCTGCTTGGTCGTCCGTGTCCTCGACGGTACGTCCGGGCCGCGGCCGAAGGGATGTACGGGTGGTACACCCTTCGACGGTGCCTCGGTCGAGGACCTCCGGCCCGGGAGCGGGTCGACTCAGTCGGCGTTCTTCTGCAACAAACAGTCGTAGCCCAGCTGCATGGTGTCGGCCAGCGCCAGGGAGGTCAGCGCGCCGGTCACGGTGCGTGTGGCCTGCGGCCAGAGCAGGCGGGCGCCGGTGAAGGTGGTCGTCAGCCAGACGCTGAGGCAGAAGGGGCAGGTCACCAGCTCCCCCACGGTGGAGCGGACGAGCCCGCCGCGGGGGCTCTCCTTGACCTCGGCCGGGCCCGTGGCCTCCTCGTAGTGCGTGAAGGGTGCCCGCAGGGGGCTGGTGACGGATCCCTTGCTGAGCAGTCGGCTCAGCCGGAACACGGACGCGGCCGTGAGCAGGATGTCCCAGGGCTCCACGCGGACCGGCGTGCGCGTCTTTCGCCGCGCCGCCGCCACGCCCCAGACAGCGGTATAGGCACCGAACGCGACGACGGCCGCGCTGTGGCCCGTGAGTCCGTGGTCCTCCTCCTGCGTGTAGGCGGCGCTGATCCGCCTGGCGGCATCCTTGATGCGGTTCATTCGGGTCTCTTTCTGATGGACCCGGAGGTGCACGCCACCCTTGGGGCGGGGTGCACCGACCAGGTTCCGTAGGCGTCGCCGGCACGCACGGGCACCAGGCGGTCGGTCGGGTGGTTCAGCCTGCCGTGGTGTCGCCGGTCTCCTCCTCGGAGTCGTCGTCGCCTTCCGCCTGGGAGGGCGTCGTACGCGGTGCTTCGGCGGCCGGGAAGGACGTCTCCTCCTCCGTGGCGTCGTCCTGCCGCTCACCCTCTGCCTGGGACGGTGTCTGCTCGCTCATACTCATGGCTCCATGTTCGTGCGGATGTTTTCCCTCTGCGCGACAGCGGACGGCCGGGCACGGTTACCCGGACCGGACCGGGCTCATGCGTTCAGTTCTCCTTGCCCATGGCGCCACGGATGGTGTCCTTCTCGCGGTCCATCAGGGCGGCGACCGGCCGAGCGCTCGCAACGCGCGAGCGTTCCCATCCGCCGTCCCCGGGGCGGTCACCGTCCGTAGTTCACCTGATAGGTCCAGGGACGGAGTGCGCGGCGCCCACCGGCCCCGGCTGCTTCGTTCCGCCGGTCGGCACGCTCGTGGCGCCGCCCGTCAGCAGGGCCGGTCGGTGGCGGCGGCGCAGCGGCCGCTTCCTATCCTTCGGTCAGCACAAGCGAAGGAGCACTGTGGTGGGAACCATCGAAACGCAGGTAGCAATCGTCGGCGCCGGGCCCGCCGGCCTGACGCTGGCGACGCTGCTGCACCGACGGGGCGTGCCCTGCGTCGTGATCGACAAGTTCGGGCGCGACCAACTGGTGGCCAGGTCGCGCGCCGGTTTCCTGGAGCGCCGCACCGTACGGCTCCTGGACCACCTCGGGCGTTCGAAGCGGCTGCACGCCGAGGGCGTACCGCACACGGCGTGCGAGTTCCGGTGTGACGGCGAGGCCGTGCGGCTGGACTACGCGGAGCTGTGCGGCGACACCCCGAGCTTCGTCTAACCGCAGCACGAGCTGGTGGCCGATCTGCTGGACGGGTACCTCTCGGACGGCGGAGCGGTCCTGCTGGGCCGTCCCGTCGTCGGCCTCGGCACCGGGCGGGCGCTGCCGGTGGTGCGGTGCGCGGACGGCACAGAGGTCCGGGCCGAGGTGGTGGTGGAAGCGGCCGGACAGTACGGACCCGTGCGGGCCGCCCTGCCCACCGGCTCCTTCACGCAGTACGACATCCGGCACGGTGTACGTCTTCTCGGCGTCCTGGCGCGGACGCCGCCCTTCGCTCCCCATACCGTCTACGGCCAGCACCGCGCGGGGTTCGCGGGGCAGATGCTGCGGTCGGCGGAGGTGACGCGCCTGTACCTGGAGGTGGCCCCGGGCGAGTGCCTGGAGGACTGGCCCGAGGACCGCGTCTGGCGAGAGTTGGATGTCCGGCTGGCCCTGGAGCCGGGGGCGCTGCGGCGCGGGCCGGTACTCGAGCGGTCCGTGGTGGAGATGCGGACCGAGGTGGTGGAGCCCATGCACCACGGGCGGGTGGCGCTGGTGGGGGACGCGGCGCACATCGTGCCGCCCTCGGGTGGCAAGGGGATGAACCTCGCCATGGCCGACGCGGCTGATCTCGCGGCGGCTCTGGCCCGGCACTTCCGGGAGGGCGCGACGGCCGACCCCGGTGAGGTGCTGGCGGCCTACTCCCGGCGGCGCCTCGCCGATGTGTGGCAGGTGCAGGAGTTCAGCCACTTCATGTTGCGGCTCCAGCACGGCCCGCCTCCTGGTACCCCGGACGCGGGGTACCACGAGAAGCTGCGGCGGGCCCGGCTGTCCCGGCTGCGTGACGACCCGGCCTACGCCCGCGCCTTCCTGGAACGCTATATGGGGCCCGAACTCCCGCCGGGCCTGTGACCTGCGGATTCGTCCGTACTCCCCGGGCCGTCGGCTCCCGGGGAGTACGCGCCGTCCGGACGAGCGACACAGCCGGCACGCCCGGGTCAGCTGCCGAGACCGCCGCTGCCGAAGCTGCTTCCGTCGTCCTTTCGGTGGTCTTCGGGGTCCTGCGACTCGCTCAGATGCGTGCTTGAGGTCCCATATCCCTCGTGGAGCTCGTGCGGCGTGAGCCGGCCGCCGTCCTGCGGCACCTCGTCCGGTTCCCGGTACTCCCGGACCTCGTGAACGGGGCCGCCCTCCGGCATCTTCGGCTGTTCCTCCGGCGTCGGCCGACGCGACTCCCGCGTCTGGATCCGGCGCCCGAGCATAAAGGCGCCGATCAGAACGAGGACGACCACGATGCCCGCGATCCACATCAGCAAATGCGCGCCGGACGACGCTGCGAGTTCCCACTCCATTTTGTGCATACGAACTCTGTACCCGTCCGCGCGAAAAACTTAGCGCCCGCTTACGCCTCCCGATTCAACAAATGACCCGACGAGCGGGTCCCCTGCCGTCCGGCCGGCCCCGGCCGCGTACCGGGGCGTGCCGCCGGGTCTCCGGCAGCACGCCCCGGTGCGTTCCGGCCGGGGTCAGGTCAGCCCACGGTCCACTTCTGGTTGGCGCCGCCCGAGCAGGTCCAGATCTGTAGCCGGGTGCCATTGGCCGCATTGTTACCGGTCACGTCCAGGCATTTATTGGCCTGCGGATTCACGATGTCGTTCGCCGAGCTGACCGCCCATTTCTGCGCGGCCGTCCCATTGCAGTCGTAGAGCTGGACCGTGGTGCCGTCCGCGGTGCCGCCGCTGGTCACGTCCAGGCATTTGCCGAGCGCGCGGATCGTGCCGTCGGAGCCGACGGTCCAGTTCTGGGCCGCGCTGCCGTTGCAGTCGTAGAGCTGGACGGGGGTGCCGTTGGCGGAGTTCGCGCCCGCGACGTCCACGCACTTGCCCGCGAGGCCCCTGATCGCGCCACCGGACGGCGCGTCGCTCGTGGTGACCGACACCGAGTCCACCACCAGCTGGGCGGGGAAGGCGGTGGAGCCGTCGGGGTCGCCCGGCCAGTAGCCGCCGACCGCGAGGTTGAGGATGAGGAAGAACGGCTTGTTGAAGGCCCAGGTCTTGCCGCTCACGTCGGCGGGGGTGCGGGTCTGGTAGACGGTGCCGTCCACCGACCACTTGACGGAGTTGGGGGCCCAGTCGACGGCGAAGGTGTGGAAGGCGTCCGCGAAGGCCTGACCGCCGGGCAGCGAGTAGCCGGCGCCCACGCCGGCCGATCCGGAGTAGCCGGGGCCGTGCAGGGTGCCGTGGACCGTGGAGGGCTCGAAGCCGACGTTCTCCATCACGTCGATCTCACCGGAGTTGGGCCAGCCGACCGATCCGATGTCCGTGCCGAGCATCCAGAACGCGGGCCACATGCCCTGTCCGCGCGGGATCTTCATGCGGGCCTCGACGTGGCCGTACTGGGCGCTGAACTTCCCCGAGGTGTTCAGCCGGGCCGAGGTGTACTGGCAGGTGCCGTACCAGCACTGGTAGTTGGCCGGGTTCTCCTTCTTCGCCGTGATCACCAGGTGGCCCTGGCCGTCCAGGGCGGCGTTGTTGGTCCCGGACGTGTAGTACTGGCGCTCGTGGTTGTTGACGTTGTCACCGGTCTCCAGCGTCCACCGCGAGGAGTTGACCGCGCTGCCGGCGGCTCCGTCGAAGGTGTCGGAGAACGTCACCGCTGCCGCGGCGGCATTCGATGGTTCCGCGCGGGCCACGCCGGTGGCGGCGGATGCGATCAGTGTGGCGGACAAGGCGGCGAGCAGGCATCTGCGGAGTAGGCGGGGGGAGGTCACGTCTCAGTCCTTCCGGGGCGATCGGGCGTGAAGGGGCGGGCCCGAGGTGGAGGTGAAAACGTTTCGCCTGTTGATTTAAGGAGTGAAGTAAGGGGGCGTCAAGACGCAGGTACGGACCACCTGGTGACCGTTGCCGTCCGCCCGCGCCGGATGCTGTGCCCGCGGGCTCCGCTCACGCGGCGATGGCGGTGATCAGCAAGCCTTTGTCCGCCATCCAGCGGCCCTCCAGCTCGGGTGCCGCCGGCAGGCGCAGCCGCGCGGTGAAGACGGGGCTGTCGGCGTCGAAGGCGAGTTCGGCGTCCTCGAACTCCAGGCGCTGGCCGGTGTGCGGGTACCAACTCTTGTACACAGCCTCTTTCATGCTGAACAGCGCGCGGTCCCAGCGCACTTGGGGACGCCGGGTGAGGAGATGCCGTACGAGTCGCAGTTCGGACGGGAGCGCGATGCTCTCCAGTACCCCTGGCGGGAGCGGGGCGTCGGGCTCGGCGTCGATGCCCAGCAGGCGCAGCTCGGCGGCGGGGGCGACGACCGCGGCCCGGTAGCCCGCGCAGTGGGTGAGGCTGCCGAGCACCGCCGCGGGCCAGCGGGGGGCGCCGTGCCGGTCCGGCAGGATCGACACGGGGGGCAGGCCGAGCCGGGCAAGCGCCTCGCGGGCGCACCGCCGTACCGTGGCGAACTCGCGCCGGCGCGCGGCCACGGCCTGCTCGACGAGCCGGGCCTCCTGCGGGAAGAGGTCCGAGGCCGGTGAGTCGTGGAAGGCCTCGGTGACCGCCACCCCCAGCGGAAGTATGTGCTCGATCATGTCAACGGCCCCTGCCAGGACGGATGGGACGAAGGTACGCGGCTCGGCGTTTGTGCGGCCCGGGTCACTTCCGCGCCGCCTGGCGCAGGGCGTCCACCCGGTCGGTCCTCTCCCAGGTGAACTCGGGGAGTTCGCGGCCGAAGTGGCCGTAGGCGGCGGTCCGGGCGTAGATGGGGCGCAGCAGGTCGAGATCGTGGATGATCGCGGCCGGGCGGAGGTCGAAGACCTCGTCGATGGCCTTCTCGATCCGTTCCGTCTCCACCTTGTGGGTGCCGAAGGTCTCGACGAACAGGCCCACCGGCTCCGCCTTGCCGATCGCGTACGCCACCTGGACCTCGCAGCGCGCGGCCAGCCCCGCGGCCACCACGTTCTTCGCCACCCAGCGCATCGCGTAGGCCGCGGAACGGTCCACCTTCGAGGGGTCCTTGCCCGAGAACGCGCCGCCGCCGTGGCGGGCCATCCCGCCGTACGTATCGATGATGATCTTGCGGCCGGTCAGGCCCGCGTCCCCCATCGGGCCCCCGATCTCGAAGCGGCCGGTCGGGTTGACCAGCAGCCGGTAGGAGTCCGTCTCCAGCTTGATGCCGTCCTCCGCGAGCGACGTCAGCTCCGGCTCGACCACGAACTCCCGGATGTCGGGCGCCAGCAGCGACTCCAGATCGATGTCCGGAGCATGCTGCGAGGACACCACCACCGTGTCGAGGCGCACCGCCTTGTCGCCGTCGTACTCGATGGTCACCTGCGTCTTGCCGTCCGGCCGCAGATAGGGGATGGCGCCGTCCTTGCGGACCTGCGACAGGCGCGCGGAGAGCCGGTGTGCCAGGAAGACCGGCAGAGGCATCAGCGTCGGCGTCTCGTCCGTCGCGTAACCGAACATCAGCCCCTGGTCGCCCGCGCCCTGGCGGTCGAGCGCGTCCTCGTCGCCCTCCACCCGCGACTCGTAGGCCGTGTCGACCCCCTGCGCGATGTCCGGCGACTGCGCACCGATCGACACCGACACCCCGCACGAGGCGCCGTCGAAACCCTTGTCGGAGGAGTCGTAGCCGATCTCCAGGACCTTGGCGCGGACCAGGGTCGCGATGTCCGCGTAGGCGGTGGTGGAGACCTCGCCGGCCACGTGCACCTGGCCGGTCGTGATCAGTGTCTCCACGGCGACGCGGGCGGACGGGTCCTCGCGCAGCAGCGCGTCGAGGATGGTGTCGCTGATCTGGTCGGCGATCTTGTCGGGGTGGCCCTCGGTCACGGACTCCGAGGTGAACAGGCGACGGGACATGTCTCTCCAGTGGTTGCCGCGGCGGCCCTGGGCGGGCACCGCACGGACGGGAGGCCGGGGCGTGGTCCCGGCTCCCTGTGGTGATGAGGTCAGGCCAGGTGCCGGCGGATCCAGCCGGCCAGCACGTCGGAGGCGGCCGCCGCCGCTTGCGGCCAGGCCCGCTGCGCGGACTCGTCGGCGTGGTCGCTGACGTACTTCACGATGCGCACCGGCAGAGCGAAGCGCTCGGCCACCGTGGCGATCGCGTAGCCCTCCATGTCGACCAGGTCGGCACGTTCGGCCAGGTGCGCGCGGGTGCGGCCGTCGGCGACGAAGGCGTCACCGGTGGCCAGGGTGGCGCCGGGGTGCGGGCTGATGGTCAGGGGGCGGCCGTAGTGCGCGCCGCTGAGCCGGTGGAGTACGCCGTCGGGCAGGTCGTGCTGGATGACCCGGGACACCTCCACGATGCCGCTCAGCGAGTCCCTGAGCGCGCCGGCGGTACCGAGGTTCACGATGACCCGCGGCCGGGCCGAGGAGAGCACCCGGGTCAGCTCCATGGCGGCCCGTACCTTTCCCATGCCGGTGATGAGCACGGGCCAGGTGCCGTCGAAGCGTGCGGCCTCGGCCTCGGCCGCCGTCACGATCAGCGGCTGATCGGTCCGTATCTCGCCGCGGAGCCGGGCGGCGAAGGAGGCTTCGCACTGGGGAGCCTGCAGCATGGTGAGTCCTGTCGGGTGGGGACGCCGTCCTGGGGATCGGGCCGCGATGGGTGTACCGGTCGTGATCAGGTGTTCTGTGCTGGATCAGGTGTTCTGGGTCGGGATCAGATGTTCTGGAGGGCCAGCAGGCTCACCGAGAGCGCGACCACGACCAGGACGCCCGGTGCGATGAGCCCCTTGCGGTCGTGCGCCCGGGCATGGAAGAAGACGGCACCGGCGAAGTAGAGGACGACGCCCACGCCGGCGGCGACCGCCAGCGGCCGGAACGCCAGCCCGGCGAGGAGACCGGCCGCACCCGCGATCTCCAGCGCCGCGAGCCGGGGCAGCCAGGTGTCGGGTACGCCGATCCCCCGCATGCTCGCGACGAGGGACTTCTGCCGCCTCACCTTGGCCAGCGCCGAGCCCACGAGGACCAGGGACAGGACGACGGTGAGGAAGAGGTAGTTGGCGCTCACGGCTCTCCAGGGGTTGAGGACGGCAACCGGCCGCGCGAGAACGGCCACCCCCATGTTTTCGTCCATGACTCAAGGAGATCCCTAGAGCGTGTGCGTCGGCGGGCCGGGACACCAGGGGGCCGGGAGAGCGGGAGGCAACGATCGTGAAAGTGCCTGGTGTGAGTCCTCGCACGGGTGGCATACTCGAATAACTGTCATGTTTGCTCACACCGCCGCCGTGTTCTTCTCCGTCGACTGCGTCGTGGTCCGGGGAGACAACCTGTCCCGCCTGGTCGAGGAACGCCTCGGGCTGAGCGGGCCCATGAGCGTGCACGAAGCGGGGGCCGACGCCGCCCCGGCGCGCTGGGCCGGAGTCACCGAGAGAGCCCTGCACACGCAACTCGCGGAGCTGCCGGTGCTTCCCGGCGTGGAGGAGACGACCCTCTGGTGCTGGAACAACGGTCTCGTTCCGGTCATCTCCAGCCTCACGTGGGCGCCGATCGGCGCCTACCTCGCCAACCGGTTCGGTTTCCACTCCTACTTCGGCCGGCCCCTGGACGCGGTGCACGGCCGCTTCACGGGCACCGCGGGTGACGCGCCCGCGCCCACCGGAGAACGTGAGTTCGCTCTGCGCCGCGCGGACGAACTCGGCGCCGCCCCGCAGAAGTGCGCGGCGGTGGGCGCCTGCCCGGCCGACGATCCCCTCTTCGACTCCGTCGGTGTGAGCATCGCCTTCAACGCCCGTTCCGGCACGAACGCGCGCATGGTCACGCCGGTTCAGGGCGACGACCTGCGCGCCGTGATCCCGACCCTGGAGTCTCTGTCGGCCACGATGGTCTGACGGCCTGCGGCCCCGTACGCGCCGCGGGCACGGGACCGCAGGTGGCGCCCGTGCTCAGGACCGGCTCAACCGCTCGGCGGGGTCGTACAGACGCGCCGTCCACTGCGGACCGCGCAGGGCGTCGGCGGCGTCGTGGGGAACGCTCAGGTGGACGTCGCGGCTGTGGTCCTCGTGCGGTGTGGGCGTGATGAGCACCGTCCACGGGACGGGGCTCGCCGGGAACTCGAACCAGAAGGGCCGCCCGGCGCCGAACTCGATGCCGTAGACGGGGAGCCGGCTGGAGTTGTTCAGGGCGACCGTGTCCGTGAAGGCGTCCAGCGACATCCGGCTGAACACGCGTCCGGAGCGGCCGGCCGCGCGCTGGGCCTCCAGGTACGCGCTCTCCTGGCGCACCCGGTCGGGGGTGACGCGGTCCAGGGCCGCCCGCACCGCCGTGACGGTGTGCGCGAGGGGTTCCTCCCGCAGTTCGCCGGCCGGGAGCACGGCGGTGGTGTTGGAGACGGCGTTGCCCCAGTAGCCCTGCGGGAGGCGGTCCTTGAGCGCGGCGCGCAGTCCTACCACGATCCCCAGGCGCTCGTGCGCGCCGGGTTCCCGGTCGCGCAGCGCGCCGAGCACGCGCCACAGGTGCGCGCCCAGTGCGTCACCGCTGGAGGCGGCCGGCTCGTCGGTCCCCTGGCCCGCGCGGGCCGCCTCTCGCAGGGCGAGGACGTCGTCGGCGGCGAAGCGGACGGTGAGGGTGCGCATGCGCCGCGCGCCCGCGTTCACCTTCCAGATGAACCCGAACTTCTGGCGGCCCGTGATCACGCGGTACTGCGGATCGTCCGGTGCCGCGGGGACGCCGTCGGCGAGTCCGTCGAGCAGGGCCCGGTCATAGGGGGCGGCCGGGTGCTCCTCGCCGGCGTGCGTGCGCGACCAGTGGAGCAGGAAGTCCAGGTAGCCGCCCCCGTCGACCACGGCGTGGTTGATGGAGACGCCGAGCACGGAGCCGCCACCGCGCATGTGGGTGACCTTGACGGACAGCAGCGGGGTGTCGTGGCCGACGACCCGGAAGGCGTTGACGGGGTGGATATAGCGGCGCAGGTCCGCTCGGGCGGGCCGGTCGGGTCCGTACTCGGGCATGGCCGCGTCCGCGTGGGCGACCGCGAAGACCGCGCCGGCGTCGTTGCAGACCACGCTGAGTCCGCCGTCCTTGTCGCGTTCGAGGCGTCCGGTGAGCAGCGGGTAGTGGGCAAGGGTGCGGCGCAGCGAGTCCTCGACGGCGTCGGCGTCGAGGGTCTGCCGGTAGAAGAAGGTGCGCGGTGTGGCGAACGTGCCGTTCATCAGGTCGTGGACGCCGAGCCGGACCCGCTCCCCCGACGGTTCTCCCGCGCGCAGGACGACGGTGCGGCGCCCGGGGCTGCCCGACGGGCCGTTCTTCATGGGTGTCTCCAGGGGTGGGCGAAGGGCCCGCGGGGGCCCGCGGTCTCAGAGTGCCGCGCCCGCGGCCGGGAATCCCCTAGAACCGGCGCGGGCCCGCTCCGGTGGCCGATGTTTGGTGGATCCCTAGATTCGGCCGGTGTTCCTGGCCCCTGGGCGGGGGCGCGTGCTGGTCTGGGGTTCCCCCGATCGAACGATACGGGCGTGGGGACCCGCTTCGACTGCGAGCCGGCCGTCCGTCTCGTCCCCACCGGCACACATCAGGAGGCCATCAGCCGTGGGGAACGACAAGTCCGAGATCCTCGACCTGGTCCGCGAGTACCACCGCTCCACCGTCTCGTCGGGTTTCGTTCCGGGCAGCACCCCGGTGCTCGCCTCGGGGGCCGTCCTGACCGAGGACGACCGGGTGGCGCTGGTGGAGGCCGCGCTCGACATGCGGATCGCGGCCGGGAGCAGCTCACGCAAGCTGGAGCGCTCGCTGGCCAAGTACTTCGGTCTGCGCAAGGCGCATCTGACCAACTCCGGTTCGTCGGCGAACCTGCTGGCGCTGAGCAGTCTCACCTCACCGCAGCTCGGTGAGGACCGGCTGAAGCCGGGCGACGAGGTGATCACGGTCGCGGCCGGGTTCCCCACGACGGTCAACCCGATCCTGCAGAACGGTCTGACGCCGGTCTTCACCGACATCGAGCTGGGCACCTACAACGCCTCGCTGGAGCGGGTGGAGCAGGCGATCGGCCCGCGCACCCGGGCCATCATGATGGCGCACGCGCTCGGCAACCCCTTCCAGGTGCGGGAGATCGCCCAACTGGCCCAGGAGCGCGACCTCTTCCTCATCGAGGACAACTGCGACGCCCTGGGCAGCACCTACGCGGGCCAGCTGACCGGCACCTTCGGCGACCTGGCGACGGAGAGCTTCTACCCCGCGCACCACATCACGATGGGCGAGGGCGGCTGCGTCCTGACGGACAACCTGATCCTCGCGCGGATCGTGGAGTCGATGCGGGACTGGGGCCGCGACTGCTGGTGCGAACCGGGCGAGGACAACCGCTGCTTCAAACGGTTCGAGCACCAGATGGGGTCCCTGCCCGAGGGCTACGACCACAAGTACATCTTCTCCCACGTGGGCTACAACCTGAAGTCGACGGACGTGTCGGCGGCGCTCGGTCTGCAGCAGCTGACACGGATCGACGCGTTCGGTACGGCGCGGAGGCACAACTGGACGCGGCTGCGGGAAGGGCTGGACGGGCTGCCGCACCTGCTGCTGCCGGAGCCGACGCCGGGCAGCGATCCGAGCTGGTTCGGTTTCGCCCTCACCGTCCGGCCGGACGCGCCGTTCGCACCGGGTGCCCTCATCGATCATCTGGAGTCGAGCAAGGTCGCCACCCGGCGCTTCTTCGCGGGCAACCTGACCCGCCATCCCGCCTACGAGGGGCGGGAGTTCCGGGTCAGCGGGCCGCTCACCAACAGTGACATCACCACCGAGCGGACCTTCTGGATCGGGGTGTACCCGGGCCTGACCGACGAGATGATCGACCACAGCATCAACACGGTGAGCGAGTACGTGACGCTGCCGCACTGACGTCAGGGGTCACGGTGATCGAGAACGAGCCGAACAGCTCGCCCACCATGCCGCCGACCAGGCCGATCGGCAGGAAGACCTCGGCCAGGCCCTCGTGCAGTACGGCGACGAGATGCCCTTCCACC
>NZ_JBEXOS010000064.1:0-48888 GCF_040611655.1 Streptomyces sp. NPDC006552 | reverse complement strand
TTTCCTCTCGGCTCCCCCCCCTCTCTTCCCCTACCTCCGCTTTCTCCTTCCCGCCGCCCCGGCCGCCGCGCTCGCGTCCTTCCCCGTCGCCCTCCAGCGCTGGAGCACGAGCGACGCGGCGCGGGACCCGGTGACCCTCCTCGACGATGCCTTCGCGGTCATCGCCGGTTCGCTGGACGGGCGGTCAGAGGCTTCCGCGTAGGGGCGCGCCGGGCGGACCTCTTAAGGAAGGGTGCGCGGAGCGCCGGGCGGGCGGGGTACGAGTCCTGCCCGGACCCGGCACCCGTACCGCCCCTGATCTGCTGCGACGCGAGGCGGTGGCCAGGGCCCGCGGGGCCGGGGCCGTACTGCGCTGCCCCGGTGACGAACCCCGCCGAGCCCCAGGACCCCCAGCCGGCCGCACCGGACGCGGGTGCCGTGGGAAGCGGGCGGCGCGGAGCACATCGACGAGGTCCTGCACGCCAGGGCGGCCGCCCCGGTCCGGTAGGCCGGCGCCCGCCGGTGCGGCGAGCCGGTACGTTGCCGGGGACCGCCTTGCCGCACCAGCGAAAGCGAGCCCCCATGCTGCTCACCGCCGCTCACGTCCTGGCCGGGGCCGACCGGCGCCCCCTCGCGGACGGGGCCGTCCTGGTCCGCGACGGTCTGATCGCCCGGGTCGGCCCGCGGGAGGAGGTCGCGCCCCTGGCCCGGCCCGACGAACCCCGGCTCGCCTTTCCGGCCGGGACGCTCCTGCCCGGCCTGATCGACGCCCACGTCCACCTCTGTTTCGACGGCGGCACCGATCCGGTGGCCACGCTGCAACAGCAGGACGACGCAGCCCTGTTCGCGGCGATGGCCGAGCGGGCCGGGCAACTGCTCGGCGCGGGCGTCACCACCGTCCGCGACCTCGGCGACCGGGGCGGCCTCGCGCTGCGCCTGGCCGCGGCCGTCACCGCGGGCGAACTCCCCGGCCCGCGCATCGTCTCCGCGGCGGCGCCGGTCACCGTGCCCGGCGGGCACTGCTGGTTCCTCGGCGGCGAGGCCGCCGGCAGCGACGAGGTACGGCGTCTCGTGCGGCGCAACATCGCGGCCGGCGCCGGGGCCATCAAGGTCATGGCGACCGGCGGCCGCCTCACCAAGGGCGGCGCCCAGAGCTGGGAGTCCCAGTTCACCGCGGCCGAGCTGGCGGTCGTCGTCGACGAGGCGCACGACGCGGGACTGCCGGTCGCCGCCCACGCGCACGGCGCCGACGGCATCGCCGCCGCGGTCGCCGCCGGGGTCGACACGATCGAGCACTGCACCTGGATGACGTCCACCGGGACCGAGCTCCGCGCCGACGTGCTCGACCGGATCGTCGACCAGGGCATCCACGTGTGCCCGACGGTCAGCCCGCACTGGCGCCGCCTTCCGCAGGTCTTCGGCGCCGCACGCACCGAGGCCATGTTCGACGCCGTCCGGCGGATGGCGGCGGCCGGGGCCCGCATCGTCGCGGGCACCGACGCCGGGGTGCAGCGCGCCGGCTTCGACGGGACGGCCGCCGGCCTCGGCTTCTACGCGCATCTGGGCGTGGAGCCCGACCGCGTCCTCGCGATGGCCACCACCGAAGCCGCCCGCGCCCTCGGGCTCGGCGACGTGACCGGGCAGCTCACGCCCGGCTACAGCGCCGACCTCCTCGTCGTCGACGGGGACCCGCTGGCCGACCTCGGCGCGCTCACCGACGTCGCGGCGGTGATCGCCGCGGGACGGCACCTCCCGCTCGCGGAGTGACCGGGTGTGACGGCCGGCCACCCCGGAGTGGCTCCGCTTTCGTGTCGATCCTGTGCATCTTTGCGGGCTGCTCCATGGAACCCGGACGAGGCCTCTCATCTCGCTCCGGGGCGCCCGCCGCTTGCGTGATAGCACGGGATGATCAGACCCGAAGGAGACGACGACATCATGGGAATCTTCAGCCGTCGCCCGACCGCGACCCTCGAGCCGATGCCCGACGCGGGCCCCGCCACGCCGTTTCCGGCCGCCGCGGCCGCCGCGACGGCGCTCGACCCCGCGCTGCGCGCGCTGACCGGCGAGTGGACCATCGACCGCCCGCACAGCCGGGTCGGCTTCTCCGTGCGGCACGCCATGGTCACGACGGTGCGCGGCGCCTTCGCCGACTACGACAGCACGCTGTACTTCGACGGCGCCCGCCCCGCCGCGTCGCGCGCCGAGATCGTCATCCGGGTCGCCAGCGTCGACACGGGCGTCGAACAGCGGGACGCCCACCTGATCGGCAAGGACTTCTTCGACGCCCAGCGCCACCCGGAGATGGTCTTCCGCAGCACCTCCACGGTCCACGAGGGCGGCGAGTCCTTCCGGATGGCGGGCGACCTGACCATCCGCGGCGTCACCCGCCCCGTCGAACTGCAACTCGACTACCTCGGTTCGGTCCTGGACCCCTTCGGCTTCGAGCGGGCCGGCTTCGACGGCACCACCACCATCGACCGCACCGACTGGGGCCTGGTCTACAACCAGCGGCTGGAAGCCGGCGGCACCATGGTGAGCGAGAAGGTCCGGCTCCAGTTCGACATCTCCGCCATCCGGGCCGCGCCCCTGTCGTAGCCCTGCCAAGACCCGGCGCCCTCCCCGGCCTGACGTCGGCGGAGGGCGCCGCCCGGTGGTCCCGCCACGGATTTCACACGCCCGCAACGTCCCTGGGCCGTCCGCCTGTTAGACATGGACGGGTGGGTGCGCGCCGCGCGGGAACAGACGGCGCCGCGCGCCTGCGGTGAGCGACGACGAACCACGCCGGGGGGCACCCGCCCGGCGCCACGGACGGAGGTGGGACATGGCACACACCCTCGCCCCCGGCCGCCACGCACCCGCCCCCAATCCCTACGCGCTCGTCCTCGGCCCCCACGCGCTCGCCCGTGGCCGCAATGCGCCCGTCCTCGGCCGCCACGCGCCCGTCCCGGGTCCCCACGCGTTCGTCCTCGGCCGCCACGCGCTCGTCCCAGGCCCCCAAGCACCCGCCCCCGGCCCCCGCACGCTCGCCAGTGGCCCCCGCACGCTCACCCCCGGCCGTCGGCGTGCGCTCTGCCCCCGCGCCCTCGCCCCGCGTCGCCGCGTCCGCCTCCACACCCGGCCGTACGTCGATCTGCGCCGCCTCGCCGGCGCGCTCTGTCGCGGCTGACGAGGCCCGCTTCCGGCCCACGCATCCCCCGACGACCCGACGGGGGACCGGCGTACGCCCCTGAACGGCCTGCCCCGACCGGGCTCCACGCTCCTCCCCGCTCCCCGCGTCCCGCGCTCGCGCGCAGGACGGCGCCCCCGTACGGACTCCCAGGAAGGCACACCCCTGTGTCCTCACGCCCCACTCCCGCGCTGCATCTCGCCGTCGCCCTCGACGGCACCGGCTGGCATCCGGCCTCCTGGCGCGAGCCGGTCGCCCGGCCCCGCGAGCTGTTCACCGCCGCCTACTGGGCGGACCTGGTCGCCGAGGCCGAGCGCGGCCTGCTCGACTTCGTCACCTTCGAGGACGGACTCGGCCTCCAGTCCTCCGACCTCTTCGCGCCCGACGGCCGCACCGACCAGGTCCGCGGCCGCCTCGACACCGTCCTGCTCGCGGCCCGCATCGCCCCGCTCACCCGGCACATCGGGCTGGTGCCGACCGCCGTGGTGACGCACACCGAGCCGTTCCACCTCTCCAAGGCGATCGCGACCCTGGACTACGTGAGCACCGGACGCGCGGGCGTGCGCGTGAAGATCTCCGTCCGGCAGGACGAGGCCGGTCACTTCGGCCGCCGCGCGTTCCCGCTGCTCGATGCCGAACACCTCGCGGAACAGGGAGAGTTCATCACCGACCTCTTCGACGAGGCCGCCGACTACGTGGAGGTCCTGCGCCGGCTCTGGGACAGCTGGGAGGACGACGCCGAGATCCGCGACGAGGTGACCGGCCGCTTCGTCGACCGCGGCAAGCTGCACTACATCGATTTCGAAGGCCCCCGCTTCAGCGTCAAGGGCCCCTCGATCACGCCCCGGCCGCCGCAGGGCCAGCCCGTCGTCACCTCCCTGGCCCACCAGCGCGTCCCGTACCGGCTGGTGGGCCGCCAGGGCGACCTCGGCTACGTCACCCCGCGCGACGCCGACGACGCCCGCGCCATCGTGGCCGAAGTGCGCGCCGCCCAGCGGGACGCGGGCCGCGCCGGGGAGCTGCTGCACGTCTTCGGCGACCTCGTCGTCTTCCTCGACGACGACCCGGCCGCCGCGCGCGCACGCCGCGAGCGGCTCGACGGCCTCGCCGGGACCCCGTACACCAGCGACGCGCGGATCTTCGCCGGTTCGCCCGTGCAACTCGCCGACCTCCTGCTGGAGTTGAGCGCCGCCGGGCTCACCGGCTTCCGGCTGCGGCCCGCCGTGGTCGGCCACGACCTGCCGGCGATCACCCGCGGCCTCGTCCCCGAACTCCAGCGCCGGGGCGCCTTCCGCCGCGCCTACGAGGCCGACACCCTGCGCGGTCTGCTCGGGCTCGGCCGCCCCGCCAACCGCTACGCCGCGACCGCGACCGCGACCGCCTGAGCCGGACGGAGAACGTACGACATGAGCAAGCCCCGCAAGCAGATCCATCTGGCCGCCCATTTCCCCGGCGTCAACAACACCACCGTGTGGAGCGATCCACGGGCCGGCAGCCACATCGAGTTCAGCTCGTTCGCACACTTCGCGCGGACAGCCGAACGCGCCAAGTTCGATTTCCTCTTCCTCGCCGAAGGGCTCCGCCTGCGGGAACAGGGCGGAGAGATATATGACTTGGACGTGGTCGGTCGCCCCGACACCTTCACCGTCCTGGCCGCGCTCGCCGCCGTCACCGAGCACCTCGGACTGACCGGCACCATCAACTCCACGTTCAACGAGCCCTATGAGGTGGCCCGCCAGTTCGCCACCCTCGACCACCTCTCCGGCGGCCGCTCCGCCTGGAACGTCGTCACCTCCTGGGACGCGTTCACCGGCGAGAACTTCCGCCGCGGCGGCTTCCTGCCCAAGGACGAGCGGTACTCGCGGGCCAAGGAGTTCCTCGCCACGGCCAACGAACTCTTCGACTCCTGGCGCGGCGACGAGATCGTCGGCGACCCGGCCACCGGCGTCTTCCTGGACGACGCGAAGGCGGGCTCGTTCGTCCATACGGGTCAGCACTTCGACATCCAGGGGCAGTTCGACGTCCCGCGCTCCCCGCAGGGCCGGCCCGTCGTCTTCCAGGCCGGGGACTCCGAGGAGGGCCGGGAGTTCGCCGCGTCCGGCGCCGACGCGATCTTCAGCCGGTACGCCACCCTCCAGGAGGGACAGACCTTCTACGCGGACGTCAAGCGCCGGCTGGCCGCGTACGGCCGCACGCCCGACCAGCTCAAGATCCTGCCCGCCGCGACCTTCGTCCTCGGCGACACCGACACCGAGGCCGAGGAGCTGGCCCGTGAGGTGCGTCGCAGCCAGGTCAGCGGGGCCACCGCACTCAAGCACCTGGAGTTCGTCTGGAACCGCGATCTGAGCGGCTACGACCCGGAAGGCCCGCTGCCCGACGTCGACCCGGACGTCCGGGACCAGCACATCGCCGAAGGGCGGGCCCAGGTCCGGATGTACCGGGACCCGCTGGCCACCGCCCGTGAATGGCGCGAACTCGCCGCGGCGAACCGGTGGTCCATCCGCGACCTCGTCATCCACACCGGCAACCGGCAGACCTTCGTCGGCTCGCCCGCCACCGTCGCTCGCACCATCGACGACCTGGTCCAGGCGGACGCCGCCGACGGCTTCATCCTCGTCCCGCACCTCACCCCCGGCGGCCTCGACGCCTTCGCCGACCAGGTCGTCCCGCTCCTCCAGGAGCGCGGCGTCTTCCGCACCGCCTACGAGGGCCCGACCCTGCGCCACCACCTCGGCCTCGCCCACCCCGACGACGTACAGCACGCGCGGGCAGCCTCGTGACACACCCCTCATGACACACCGCCACGCGCGAGAGCGGCCCGGGCCCATCGGGGCCCGGGCCGCTCCCGGAAATGCGGGGGAGATCAGGCGGCGACGGCGTCGCTCGCGTGGCTGTGCAGCCGGGAGAGGATCTCGGTGAGCTGCTCGACGACCTCGGTGTCCTCCGAGGGGTGCGTCTCGGCGAAGCGGGTCAGCGAACCGGGGATGGAGAGCTTGACGTCCTCCAGCACCGTGCCGCCGGCGATGCCCACGGACTTGCGGACCTCGTCCTGCGCCCACACGCCGCCGTACTGGCCGAAGGCGGTGCCCGCCACGACGACGGGCTTGCCGCCGAAGGCGCCGGCGCCGTACGGGCGGGACAGCCAGTCGATGGCGTTCTTCAGGACGGCCGGGATCGTGCCGTTGTACTCGGGCGAGAAGAACAGGAACGCGTCGGCGCTCTGCGCCGCGGCGCGCAGCCGGGCCGCGGCGGCCGGGACGTCGCCCTCGACGTCGACGTCCTCGTTGTAGAAGGGGACGTCGGCGAGGCCCTCGAACAGCTCGACCTCGGCACCCTCCGGGGCCAGCTTGACGGCGGCCTCGGCGAGCTGGCGGTTGTGCGAACCGGCACGCAGGCTGCCGACGAGCGCAAGGATACGAACGGACATGGGGGCTCCAAGGTGCTGAGGCGAGACTCTGACGGTGTACGGGCGGTACTCCGATGGGCTTCCATCGATCCGGACCGGGGTCCGTTTAGTTTCTACCACCCTAAGCGGACCGCGGTCCAGTTCTCCCCGGAATGCTTTACGCTGAGTTCATGTCCTGCAGCCCGCCGCACCCCCCGGAGCCGCCGCCCCACCCGGCACGCGAGCCGGAGCTGCTCGCCATCGGCTCCGCCGCGGACGCCTGCGCCGGGCTGCGGGCCGACGCCGCCCGCAACCGCGCCCGGCTCCTGGAGGCCGCCGGCCGCCTGGTCGCCGCCCACGGTCCCGCGGGCGTCACGATGGAGGCCGTCGCCGCCGCCGCGTGCGTCGGCAAGGGCACCGTCTTCCGCCGGTTCGGCGACCGCACCGGCCTGCTGACGGCGCTCCTCGACCACACCACGAAACAGTTGCAGGCCGACCTGATCGGTGGCCCGCCGCCGCTCGGCCCCGGCGCGCCGCCCGCGGAGCGGCTGCACGCGTTCGGCGTCGCGGTCCTGCGCTGGACGGCCGACCAGCTGGAGCTGCACCTGGCCGCGCAGCCGGAACCGGAGCGCCGTCTCGCCCACCCCTCGCACCGGGTGCTCGCCACCCACGTCACCATCCTGCTGCGCGAACTCGTCCCGGCGGCGGACTGCGCGCTCCAGGCCCAGGTCCTCATGGGCTACCTCGACCCGGCCGTCCTGCACTACCTGACGAAGCAGTGCGGGATGCCGCTGGAGCGCCTGGAGGCGGGCTGGACCGACCTCGTCTCGCGCGTCACCGGCGCGCCCGCCTGAGGGTGCGGGGACCGGTCCACCGCTGCGCCGCCCGGCCTCGCGAAGACCACGGCGCCTCGGTGGCGCTCCGTGACCGTGCCCTTGCTCGACGTGCGTGAATACGCGGGCCTCCAGACACTGGAGGGACGCAGTGGACCGCACCGAGGAGGCGTCGTGAGCGCACATCTGTCCTTCCCCGAACCGGTGTCACAGGGGATCAGGGTCGCTTCGGTGCCCGCGGGCCACGTCTACGTACGGCACATCGCCGCGCCGCGGCCCGACGGCGTCACGCGCCTGGCGGACCCCCGCCCGAACGGCGCCCCCAGCACCTCGCAGCGCTGGTGGCCGCCCGTGATGCTCGACCCGGCCTGGGTCGACGCCCACCACCGGGAGTTCGACCTCTTCCACCTGCACTTCGGGTTCGACGCCCAGCGCCCGGACCAGCTGGCGGCGCTGGTGGACGCCCTCAAGACCCACGGGAAGCCGCTCGTCTACACGGTGCACGACCTGCGCAACCCGCACCAGCCGGACCCGGCCGTCCACGACGCCGCCCTCGACGTCCTCGTCCCGGCCGCCGACCGGCTGATCACCCTCACCGCGGGCGCCGCCCACGCCCTGCACGGCCGGTGGGGCCGCACGGTGACCGTCCTGCCCCACCCCCACGTCGTCGAACTGCCGCGGCTGGACCGCGCCCGGCCGCCGCGGCAGGGATTCCGGGTGGGTGTACACGCCAAGAGCCTGCGGGCGAACATGGCGGTCCTGCCCGTCGTGCGGGTCCTCGCGGAGACGGTCGCCGAACTCCCCGCCGCACAGCTCCAGGTGAACGTCCACCGCGACGTCGCGGACCCCGACTCCCGCTCCTACGCGGGGGAGTTGATGCCCGCCCTGCGCGACCTCGCCGACCGCGGCCGGCTCACCCTCACCGTGCACGACTACTTCGACGACACCCAGCTCTGGGAGTACCTCGAATCGCTGGACCTGTCCGTGCTGCCCTACGTCTTCGGCACGCACTCCGGATGGCTGGAGGCCTGCCACGACCTGGGCACCGCGGTCGCCGCACCGGACTGCGGCTTCTACGCGCAGCAGCGCCCCTGCCACACGTACGGACACACGCAGGAAGGCGGCCTGGACGAGGAATCCCTGCGCAAGGCCGTCCTGACCGCCTTCGAGGAGAGGCCCGCCCCGAAAGCGACCTTACGCCGGCGTGGAGGGGAGCGCGTGGAGATCGCCGCCGCCCACCGCGCCCTCTACACGGACGTGCTCCGATGAGCGCCCTGCGGGTCGCCCTCATCGCGTCCGCCCGCCATCCGATCGCCGAGCCGTTCGCCGGCGGGCTCGAAGCCCACACCTGGGGCCTCGCCCACGCGCTGACCGGCCGCGGCCACCACGTGGAACTCTTCGCGGCGCCCGGCTCCGACCCGGCGCTCGGCGCCCGCGAACTGCCCGTGCACCGCGTCGTCCTGAGCCGGGCGGCCCGGTCGGACGCCAGCATGCCCGGCGCCGCCTGGGTGGAGGAGCACCACGCGTATCTGCGGCTGATGCTGGACCTGGCACGCGACGGCGAGCACCGGTTCGACATCGTGCACAACAACAGCCTGCACTACCTGCCCGTCGCCATGGCGCCGGCCCTGCGCGTGCCGGTGATCACCACGCTGCACACGCCTCCCACGCCGTGGCTGGAGTCCGCCATCCAGACCCACGACGCGACTCCCGTGACCTTCGCCGCCGTCAGCCGGTTCACCGCGTCCGCCTGGCGCCCCCTGGTCCCGGCCGCGCGCGTCGTGCGCAACGGCGTCGACACCGGCTTCTGGCAGCCGGGACCCGGCGGCAGCGACCTGGTCTGGTCGGGTCGCCTCGTCCCCGAGAAGGGCCCGCACCTGGCGATCCGCGCGGCCCGTGCCGCCGGGGTGCCGCTGAAGCTCGCCGGGCCGGTCGCGGACGAACGCTACTTCACCGAGCAGGTCGAGCCGCTGCTCGGGGACGGCGCGCAGTACGTCGGCCACATCGACCGGCACGGCCTCGCCCAGCTGCTCCGGACGGCGGCGGCCGCGCTCGTCACCCCCAGCTGGGACGAGCCGTACGGACTCGTCGTCGCCGAGGCGCTGGCCTGCGCCACCCCGGTCTGCGGCTTCGACCGCGGCGCCCTGGCGGAGATCCTCACCCCCGACTGCGGACTCCTCGCACCCCCGGGCGACGTCCAGGCGCTCGCGGACCTCATCCCGCGCGTCATGCGGCTCGACCGGCGGGCCGCCCGCGCGCGGGCGGAACAGTTCTGCGCCCTGGACCGCATGGCCGACGCCTACACGGCCCTCTACGAAGAGGTGGCCAGGTGATCGGCTACTACGTGCACCACCAGGGGCGCGGCCACCTGCACCGCGCCCAGAGCATCGCCGCGCACGTGGACGGCCCGGTCACCCTGCTCTCCTCGCTGCCCCGCCCGGCCGCGTGGCAGGGGCCCTGGGTCTCCCTGCCCGCGGACACCACCGACGCGCCGCGCGACCCCACGGCGCGGGGACGGCTGCACTGGGTGCCGCAGCACCACCCGGGCCACCGCGAGCGCATGGGGCTCATCGCCGAGTGGATCAGGCGGCGGACCCCGTCCCTGTTCGTCACCGACGTGTCCGTGGAAGCCGCGGCCCTGGCCCGGCTCATGGGCGTCCCCGTCGTCGTGACGGCCATGCGCGGGGACCGGAGCGACGCCGGGCACCGGCTCGGCTACGACCTGGCCGACGCGCTCGTCGCCCCCTGGCCGGCCGCCCTGCCCGAACCGGGCTGGCCCGACTCCTGGCACCGCAAGACCCTGTACACCGGAAGCATCTCGCGCTACGACGGCCGGCCCCGCCCCCCGGCCGGCGACGACGCCCCCGGGCGTGACGAAGTGGTCCTGATGTTCGGCGCGGGCGGCAGCGACCTCCCGGCCGGCGCCCTGCACGCGGCGCGGCGCGCCACACCGGGCTGGTCCTGGACCGTCCTCGGCGGGCCGCAGGCCGCCTGGACCGACGACCCCTGGCCCGTGCTGTGCCGCGCCCGCGTCGTCATCACCCACGCCGGACAGAACGCCGTCGCCGAGTGCGCCGCCGCCCGCGTCCCCGCCCTGGTCATCCCGCAGGACCGCCCCCACGGCGAACAGCACGCCACCGCCCGGGCGCTGGACGCGGCGGGCCTCGCGACCGTCCGCGCGACCTGGCCGGCCGCGCGGGAGTGGCCCGCGCTGCTCGCGCGGACCGCCGCCCGGCCGGACCGCTGGGCGCAGTGGTCGTTCGGCGACGGGGCGGTCCGCGCGGCGCGGCTCCTCAGCGAGCTGGCCCGCACCTCGACCGGGCGGGCCGCATGCGTACCGCGGTGATCACCCTCGCGGCCGGCCGGCACAGCCATCTGCTGCTCCAGCAGGACGGCCTCGCGCGCGGGGCGCGCACCCCGGACCAGTACGTCGTCGTCGCGATGGCCGATCCCGGCATCGCCCCGCTCGTCGCCGGGCGCAAGCCCCCGGCCCACGTGGTCACGGTTCCGCTCGCGGACGGGCGGCTGCCGCTGGCCGCCGCCCGCAACGAAGGAGCCGCCCAGGCCCTCGACGGCGGGGCGGAACTGCTCGTCTTCCTCGACGTGGACTGCGTGCCCGGCGCCACCTTGCTGGACCGGTACGCCGACGTGGCCGAGGACGGCGCCCTGTTGTGCGGGACCGTCGCCTACCTGCCGCCCCCACCGCCCACGGGGTACCGCCTCGCCGACCTGCCGGACCTCGCGCCGCCCCACCCGGCGCGGCCGGCCCCGGCGGCGGACCGGGTGGAGCGCGGGGGAGACCCGACTCTCTTCTGGTCGCTCTCCTTCGCCCTCACCGCCCGCACCTGGGAACGGGCCGGCGGGTTCTGCGAGGAGTACACCGGATACGGCGGCGAGGACACCGACTTCGCCCGCACGGCCGCCCGCCGGGGCATCGGCCTGTGGTGGGTGGGCGGCGCCCCCGCCTACCACCAGTACCACCCGACCCGGCAGCCGCCCGTCCAGCACCTCGATGACATCCTGCGCAACGGAGCGCTCTACCACCGGCGTTGGGACACCTGGCCGATGGAGGGCTGGCTGCGCGCCTTCGCGGAGCAAGGGCTGGTGGTGCACGACCGGGCCACCGGCACCTGGCGCCGCGCCTGACCACCCCGGCCCGGCGCGCACGTGTACCGCCCGCTACAGCCCCGTGACCTTGCCGCTCGCCGACACTTCGTAGACCAGCGTCACGGTGCGGCGGCCGCCCGGCGGGAGGGAGACGTCCCAGCGGGCGATCCCCTCGGCGTCGAGTGCGTCCGGGACGGGCGAGCAGGCGTCCTCGCGCAGCCGGACCTCGACGTCCGCGACCTCGGAGACCGGGATCCGCTCGCGCAGCGACACGACGCGGTCGTCGCTCTCGCCGGGCGCGGAGAAGCGGGACAGGTGCAGCCGGACCGTACGGGTGATCACGGTGCGCTGGGCCAGGCCGGCGGTGGTGCGGGACTCGTCGGTCTCCCGCAGCACGCGGTGGCTGTCCGAGCTGCCGAACGCCAGCTCGGCGGGGGCCCCGGGCGCGGTGAAGTCCAGCGTGCCGCGCCCGGCGTAGCCGCTGTCGCGGACCAGCTCCACGGGGCCGGCGAGCAGCGCGTGCCCGCTGGGGTTGGTGAACCGCACCACCTCGGTGACGAGCGGGGAGAGTTCGGGCGCGCAGACGTACGTGCGGTGCGCCGCGCCGGTCCCCGTGGTGAGCGGCACCCGGTGGGGGCGCCCGTCGCCGGGCACCGAGACCGGCGCGGGGGCATGCAGGACGCGGACCTCGCCGCCGTCGTCCACGCCCGGCAGCCCGGGCACCGGGGCCGGGGCGGGGCCGGTGATCTCCACCTCGCGCAACTCGATGTCGACGGAACGGCGTTCGGCGGCGGACCGGTCCCGCAGCGTGAGCCGGTCCGCGACCAGCCGCGGCGGTTCGGTGGCCAGGCCGGAGCGGGCCGTGGAGAGCGTCAGCCGGACACCGGACCAGTCCTCACCGGTGCGCTGCCACACCACCGCGTCGGTCCGCAGGGCCAGCGCGTCCCCGTCGAGGGTGGCGCGGTAGGCGGGGCGCCACACCGCGCACGGGGTGAGATGGGTCAGGCGCAGTGTGGCGGGGCCCGCGGCGGCCGCCCGTACCGTCACCTCGACGTGCGCGGTCAGCTCCGCCGGCTCCTGCTCGGCGTCGGCCAGGGCGTCCTGTGCCTGGCCGAGTTCGGAGCCGACGGCGCTCAGCCGCGCGGTCACCTCGTCGAGTTCGCCCGCGCACGTCTCGCGTTCGGTGTCGGCGCGGTGCAACTCGGAGTTCCAGCGCATCGGTTCGGCCTCGCCGCGACCGGCGCCCTCACCGATCTCCCGCAGCAGGTCGGCGGCGAGCCCGCCGAGCAGCTCCAGGCGGGTCCGCAGCCGGTCGCGGCGCTGCTCCAGGGTGCGTCGTTCCGTTTCGAGAGCGTGCACGTGGTGGCGGAGCGGCGAGTCGTCGTCGCCGGGCGGCCGGGGGCCGCGCGGTGTCCAGGCCCGGGTCAGGCGCACGTCGAGGACGGTGGCGTCGGCGCCCTCGGCCAGGAACTCGGCGTGCAGGGAGCGGTCGACGGCGAGGGCGCTGACCGGGCCGAGGGCCAACGTCTGGACACCGGAGGCCAGGTGCACGGTGGCGGTCCGCTCGATGTGGGCGCGGTCCTCCAGGCAGGTCACCGCGGTGACGGGCAGGGGGAGCGGTCCGGGGCCCTGCGCGGGGGCGGGGGGTGTGGGCATGGCGGGTGTCAGCTCCTCCGGTTGCCGCCGGTGAGGGCCTTGGCGGCCGGGATGCGGATCTCGTAGCCGCCGTCGAGCGTCGCGGTGGCGCCCGGCGGGATGTCCACCCGCCACAGGCGCGTCCCGGGGACGGAGTGCTCGGGGCCGTCGCCGCCGTCCCGCGGTGGCTCCCAGCCGCCCTGTTCGTCGATGCGGATGTCGCCGTCGGAGGTGACGGGCACGCGCTCGCGGACCTCGACGGTCGCCGGGCGGGAGAGCCGGTTGGCCAGCTCCACGTGGACCCGGTGGTCGAGCACGGTGGTCGATCCGCGCAGCCCCGCGGTGGATTCGCGCAGCTCGGTGCGGCGGCTGACCCGGATCGCCTCGGCGGGGCCGAGCGAGACGCGTCCGGTGGCGCCGGGGGCGAGGGTGGGCAGCCGCGTGGCCGGCAGGTGCTCGTCGCCGGAGACGATGTCCACGGGGCCGGGCAGCAGGGCCCGGTCGGTGGCGTTGGTGAGCACCAGCGTGGCGTACACGGTCCGCTCGACGGAGGGCACGCACACGTACTCCGTGCGCAGACCGACCGGGAGCTCCGTGACGGTGACGGTGTGCCAGGCGCCGTCCGAGGGGATGTCGGCGAGCCCCTGCGCGTCGTAGCGGTGGTCGAAGGAACCGGCGGCGTCGCGCGGCCGCACCGCGTACCCGGGCAGCGGCAAGGAGTCCACCGCCTCGGCGCGGCGCCGGTGTTCGGCGGCGACCAGGTCGTCGGCGGCCCCGGGCGCGAGGAGACCACGGTGCCCGTCGTAGCCGTCGGGTCCGGACAGGACCAGACCGGCGTAGTCGAGTTCGGCGGCGTCCGGACGGGGCGGCCCGGGCGCGGGAGGCGGGGGCGGCGCAGGCGCCGCGCCCCCGGGGGCGGGCGGTGGCGGGGCGGCGCCGTAACCCTGGAGCTCGGGCGCCGCGACGGCGAGCGGCGCACCGGCCGGCGCCGGGCTGCGCGGCGCCCCGGCGGCCCTGGCGCGGACCGGGGCCGGGGTGGCCGGCGGGGCCAGGACGAAGTCAGGGGCCGCGGGGCCGCCCGCCGCGACGGGCTGTCCGCCGTGCGGCGGGTACGGGCGCGGGCCCGCCGCGTCGTACCCCGCGAACAGGGTGCCGAGCCCGGCCGGGGGCTCGCGCCAGCCGGACGGGGCGGGAGCGGGCTGACGGCGGCCGATCCGCACCGAGCGCAGCGCCGGGACGCCGGTCGGGCGCCGCAGGTCGGCGGTGGACAGAGCGACGCGCACCCCGCTCCAGTCCTCACCGGTGCGCTGCGCGACCGAGGCCCGCAGCACCAGTCGCCCGCCGCCCTCTTCCTGACGGTATGTCAGCCGGTAGGCGGGCGCCCAGACCGCACCCGGTACGCGGTACTCGACCTCGATGCCGAGCCGCTCGTCACCGGCCCCCTCCACGGTGAGCGCGGCCGAGACCGCCGTGTGCACCGGAGCCGTCGGCGCCGCCGTCGAGGCCCGCTGCAACCGGTCGCCGACGAGGTCGAGTTCGTGGTCGAGCCGCCGCACCTCCTCTTCGAGCGCGACGAGTTCGCTCTGGAGGGCCGCGACCCGGCCGTCGACGAACTCCGCGAGGTCGAGCCACGCCTGGACCGGGGCCCGCCGGTGCGGATCCTCGCGCCTGCGCTGCGGCGGCACCGGGCGCACCGCCGCCAGCTCCTCGATCCGCCGGGCCTGCCGTTCCTGCCGGGCCGCCGCCGCCCGCCGCGCACCGCTCAGCCGCTCCGCTTCCTGGAGCAGGTCCTCCGGTGCGCCGGGCGCGGGCGGCTGGGCCCCGACGACCAGACGGGCCTCGGTGACCCGGGCGCCGGGCGCGTCCACGACGGTGGCGCGCAGCGACTCGGGGTCGAGCGAACGCGGCAGTCCGGTCACCCGTACCCGCCCGTCGGCGGCCACGGTGCCCCGGGCGAGCCGCCGGCACACGGCGCCCCGCGCGTACACCACGACCGACGTGAGCGTCGAGTCCCACGGCCGCGCCGCATCCGTCATCGCGTCCTCCCCCCGCCGGCCGCCCGAACGCGGCACCGACTCCGCACGAGAGTACGCCGAGACCGCCCGGCCGTAATCCCTTGGGGAGCACCGCCGTGAGGTGCGTAAAGTCCCCGGCATGGATCTCAGCACCCTGCGCCGGGCCGTCGACGAGGCCTTCGCCGTCACCGGGGCGCGCACCCCGCCCTGGCCGGACCCGCACCCCGACCGGGAGGTGCGGGACGAGGAGTACACCCGGTGCTCGCGGCCGGAGAAGTACCGCATCCTCGCCGCCCGCGCACAGGCCTGGACGCAGGCGCTGTGCGGGCTCGGCCTGGCCACGGCGGAGCGGGCCGCCGACCCCGCGGCGCTGTGGCGGCGCTCCGCCGACCTGGCCCTCGGCGGTGCCGTCCGGCTGACCCCGGTGCGCCCGGGCGCCGTGCCGCTCGTGTTCGGGTACGCCGCCGTCGAAGGGGTGGCGGACACGGTCCTGGTGGTCGGGGCGGGGGCGCCCGCCTCGACGCTGGAGACGCTGCCGGACTGCGGCTGCGACGCGTGCGACGACGGCTCGGAGCAGCTGCTCGAAGCGGTCGACGACCTGGTGTCCGCCGTCGTCACCGGTGCGTTCGTGCACATCGACGCCGGGAGCGGCCGCGAGATCGTGGCGACCGGCGACACCTGGTCGGCGAGCAACTGGGACGACCGCCGCACCCCGGTCGCGGCGGAGCTCGACCGGGCCCGGACCGGGCACTCGCCGTACGAGACCGTCAGCGGCCAGGCGTGGGGCTGACGCACCTGCGGCCGTGACCCGTACGGCCACCCACAGCACTCACGAAGCAACAGAATTGCACGTCGATATTGTCTCGGTTGTGTTCTCTTTCTAGGCTGGGCGCGGCTCAAGAGGCGTTCTGCGCCTCACCAGTTGCACTTCCCGCACTTGACGAAGGGCACAGTCATGCCGCACCCGCACCGCGTGTACGTCAGCCGTCGTCGCCTTCTGGAAGCGGGTGCGGCCGTGCTCGGCGCGCTCGCCCTGCCCGGAGCGCTCCCCGCCGCCCAGGCGTTCGGCGCCGCGCAGGACGTCACCGCCGGCGGTGACGAGTGGAACGGGCACATCGACCTCTTCCGGCTCGGCACCGAGCCCGCGCACACCACCCTCATGCCGTACGGCAGCGTCGCGCAGGCACTCGCCGCGGACCGCACCCGCTCCCCCTACCGGCGAAGCCTCGACGGCGACTGGAAGTTCGCCTACGTGGAGCGGCCCGCCGACAAGCTCGACGACTTCTACCGCACCGACCTCGACGACTCCGGCTGGGAGACGGTCCCGGTCCCGTCGGCCTGGCAGCTGCACGGCCACGACAAGCCGATCTACGTCAACATCACCTACCCCTGGTGGGGGCCGAACGGGCACGGCGAGGACGCCCAGCCGCCCGCGGCGCCGACCCGGTACAACCCGGTCGGCCAGTACCGGCGGACCTTCACCGTGCCGCGGGAGTGGACGGGGCGGCGGACCTTCCTGCACTTCGAGGGCGTCAAAGCGGCCCATTACGTCTGGGTCAACGGGCAGTTGGCCGGCTACCACGAGGACTCCTACACCCCCGCCGAGTACGACATCACCCCCCACCTCAAGAGCGGTACCAACCAGATCGCCGTCGAGGTCTACCGCTACGCGGACGGCGACTGGCTCCAGGACCAGGACATGATCCGGCTGAGCGGCATCTTCCGGTCCGTGTACCTGTTCTCGACGCCCCCCGTGCACCTGCGGGACTTCAAGCTCGGCACACCGCTCGGCGACGGCCACACCTCGGCGCGGCTGTCGGTCACGGCGACCGTGCGGGACTACGGCGGCGACGCCGACGGGGCGGCGTACACCGTCGAGACGCAGCTCTACGACGCGGACGGCCACGCCGTCTGGGCCCGCCCGCTCATGTGCTCCGCCGCCCTCACCGCGGCCGAGGTCACCGTCGAGAGTGCCAGGTCCGTCCCCTCGCCCCGCCTCTGGTCGGCCGAGGACCCCTACCTCTACACGGCCGTCCTGCGCCTGCGCGATCCGCGCGGCAAGGTCGTCGAGACGCTCTCGCACCGCGTCGGCCTGCGCGAGTTCGCGCTCACGGACGGGCTGATGCGGATCAACGGCAAGCCCGTCACCCTGCGCGGCACCAACCGCCACGAGATGCACCCCGAGCGCGGCTCGGCCCTCAGCCGCGCCGACATGGTCGCCGACATCCGCCTCATCAAGCAGCTGAACATCAACTCCGTGCGCACCTCGCACTACCCCAACAACCCGCTCTGGCTCGAACTCGCCGACGAGTACGGCCTCTACCTCGTCGACGAGACCAACCTGGAGACCCACGGCATCAACGGCTCCTACCCCGGCAGCCGCCCCGACTGGACCACGGCGTGCGTGGCCCGCGCCCAGAACATGGTCCACCGCGACAAGAACCACGCCTGCGTCGTCATCTGGTCGCTCGGCAACGAGGCCGGCGGCGGCTCCGCCTTCAGCGCCATGTACGACTGGATCCACGGGTACGACCCGACCCGCGTCATCCACTACGAGGGCGACGACCGGCCCGGCGTCAGCGACATCCGCTCCAAGATGTACGAGTCGCCCAGCCGGGTCGAGGAGCGCGCGAAGGACACCTCCGACACCCGCCCGTACGTGATGGTCGAGTACGCCCACTCGATGGGCAACTCCACCGGAAACTTCAAGGAGTACTGGGATGTCGTCCGCCGGCACGACGTCCTCCAGGGCGGCTGGATCTGGGACTTCGTCGACCAGGCCCTGGACTGGCCGGTCCCCGCGCGCACCCTGCTCACCGAGACCGGGCCGGTGCGCCTCAAGGGCGAAGTCATCAACCCCTCCGGGTCGTTCAGCCGGGAGAAGGGCACGAGCGGAGCCACCGTCTTCGCCCGTGACGACCGGCTCGACCTGCGCGGCTCGCTCACCCTGGAAGCCTGGGTGACGCCGCGCTACCGCGGTTACGACCAGCCGATCCTGGCCAAGGGCGACACCCAGTACGCGCTCAAACAGACCGGCGACACGCTGGAGTTCTTCATCCACGCCGACGGCCAGTGGAGCACGGCGTCCTGGCAGACCCCGGACGAGGGCTGGACGGGCGCCGAACACCACGTCGCGGGCGTCTTCGACGCGGACAAGGGCACGCTCACGCTGTACGTGGACGGCGCGGTGAAGGCGACCCGGACCACCACGCGCACCCCGTCCGGCAACACGGCGCCGCTCTCGCTCGGCGGCGAGGTCGACAACCCCACACGGGAGTTCAGCGGCACGATCCGCCGGGCCCGGGTCCATGCCCGCGCCCTGAGCGCCGCCGAACTCGCCGACGACGGGCGGGGTCCGGACGGTGACGGCGTGCGGTTCTGGTTCGACGCCCGTACGGCCGGGGTCACGACGGAGAAGTCCCGGGCCAGGACCTTCGCCGCCTACGGCGGAGACTGGGGCGACAACCCCAACGACGGCGCCTTCAGCGGCGACGGCATCGTCCTGCCCGACCGCCGCCACACCGGAAAGGCGGCCGAGGTCAAGCGGATCTACCAGACGGTCCGCGCGGCGGCGAAGGAAGGCGGCGCCCCCGGCGAGGTCACTCTCACCAACGACAACCTCTTCACCAATCTCAGCGCCTGGGACGGCAGCTGGGAGCTGGCCCGGGACGGCCGTGTCGTGCGCCGCGGCCGGCTCAGCCGCGCGCAGCTCGACCTGGCACCGCAGAGCAGCAAGGACATCTCCGTGCCGGTCGAGCTGCCGGCCGCCCCGGAACCCGGCGCCGAGTACTTCCTCCAGCTCTCCTTCACCACCAAGGAACGCACCCCCTGGGCGGACGCCGGCTTCGAGGTGGCCCGCGTACAGCTGCCGCTCGACGCGGGCAGCCCCGACGTCACCCCCGTCCCCCTCGCGCACGTGCCGGCGCTCTCCTACAAGGACGGGGCCTCGGCTGTCACCGTGACCGGCACGAAGGGGCTCAAGGCCGTCATCGACAAGGCGACCGGCCTCCTCACCACGTTCGAGTCGGCCGGCACGCGACTCCTCACCTCGGGCGCGCTCCCCAACTTCTGGCGCGCACCGACCGACAACGACCGCGGCAACGGCCAGCACACCCGCAACCAGACCTGGCGGGACGCGGGCGCGCGGCGCGAGGTGACGGGCGTGACGGTGCGGGCGCTCGACGACCGCGCGGTGGAGATCACGGTCAAGGGCACGCTGCCGACGACCACCCCGTCCGCCTACAGCACCACCTACACCGTCTTCGGCAACGGCGAGATCAAGGTCGACAACACCCTCCACCCGGGCGCCGCCGACCTTCCCTACCTCCCCGAGGTCGGCACGATCCTGCGCCTGCCCGCGGCCTTCGAGCGGCTGCACTACTACGGCCGCGGTCCCGAGGAGAACCACTGGGACCGCAACGACGGCACGGATGTGGGCCGCTGGTCCTCCACCGTCAGCGAGCAGTGGACGCCGTACCTGCGGCCGCAGGAGAACGGGAACAAGACCGATGTGCGCTGGGCGGCGCTCACCGACCGGCACGGCCGCGGGCTGCTCGTCCACGGCGACGACGGCCCGCTGGAGATCAACGCCTCGCACCTCACCCCCGAGGACCTCTCCGTCGGCGCCCGCCACGACTACCAGCTCACCCCGCGCGACGAGGTGATCCTGCGCGTCAACCACCGCCAGATGGGCGTCGGCGGCGACAACAGCTGGGGCGCGCACACGCACGACGCGTACAAGCTGTTCGCCGACCGCGACTACGCGTACAGCTACCGGTTGCGGCTGATCACCGACGTCGACCAGGCACCGGACGCGGCGCGCAGGCCCACGGACGTGAAGTAGCCGGCCGCGGCGCGCAAGGGCGCGGCGGCCCCGGCCACCGCGCCCTTGCGCCGCTCCTGGCTCAGCCGGTGGTGCAGGAGACGGTGGGCCAGGTGCGGTTGCCGTTGTGCTGGATGGTGACGCCGAAGGTGTTGCCGTTGCCGTTGGGTCTGGCGGTGAGGACCTGGGCGCCGGGGTAGGAGGCGCTGGTGTTCCAGGTGGAGAGGATCTTGGCGGGGGTGGGGACGTTCATGGTGACGGTCCAGTTGCTGGAGCCGGTGACCGTGACGTTGAGGTTGTAGCGGTCGCTCCAGGACTGTCCGGCGGAGAGCGTCGCGGCGCACGCCCCGCCTCCGCCTCCGCCGCCCGGTCCGCCGTCGGGCGCGACGGCGCGACCGGTGATCGGCGAGATCATGCCCGCGCACAGGCCGCGCGCGGCCAGCCCCTGGGCGATCCGCGGGATGGCGGCGAGGGTGTTGGCCGGCCAGTCGTGCATCAGGATGACCTGGCCGTCGGTGAGCCGCCCGGCGGCCGCCACGATCGCGTCGGTACTGGCGTTGTTCCAGTCCTGCGAGTCCACGTCCCAGATGATCTCGGTCAGTCCGTACTTGGCCTCGACCGCCTTCACGGCCGCGTTCGTCTCCCCGTAGGGCGGCCGGAACAGCTTCGGCGTACCACCGCCCGCGGCGGCGACGGCCTGCTGGGTACGGGCGATCTCGGAGTCGATCTGCGCCTGGCCCAGCGTGGTCAGGTGCGGGTGGGTGTAACTGTGGTTGCCGACCCACATCCCGGCGTCGACCTGGGCCCGCACCTGGGACGGGTTGGCGGCGGCGTACTGCCCCTCGTTGAACATCGTGGCCCGCAGCCCGTTGCGGGTGAGCGCGGCGAGCAGGGCCGAAGTGGTGCCGGAGGGGCCGTCGTCGAAGGTGAGTCCGACATAGCCGGTGCAGGCGGCGGCCCGGGCGGGGGCGGCGGTGTGCAGGGTGAGGGTGCTCGCGGCGGCCACGGCGACGACAGCCGATCTGGTGAGCCAGGACCGCAGAGAACGGCGGGTTCGCGCGGCGCGACGGGTCGGACGGGTTCTTCGGCTTTCCATGCTGCGTGCTCCTTCGCCTGTGCGGGGCGGGGTGTGCCGGTCAGCTGGTGGTGCAGGAGACGGTGGGCCAGGTGGTGTTGCCGTTGTGCTGGATGGTGACGCCGAAGGTGTTGCCGTTGCCGTTGGGTTTCGCGGTGAGGACCTGGGCGCTGGGGTAGGAGGCGCTGGTGTTCCAGGTGGAGAGGATCTTGGCGGGGCTCGGGACATTCATGGTGACGGTCCAGTTGCTGGACCCGGTCACGGCGACATTGAGGTTGTAGCGGTCGCTCCAGGACTGCCCGGCGGAGAGCGACGCGGAGCACCCGTTGCTCCCGCCACCGCCACCGCCACCGCCCGAACCCGTCCCGCCCACGGTGATGTCGGAACTGCCGCTGCTCTGGTAGCCCTCGGTCGCCATGATCATGTAGTAGTCGAAGCTGCCCATGGGCATTCCGGCGCGGGCCCAGGCGTCGAAGTGGTTGCCGGTGGTGATGGTGCCGCCCGTCCGCCTCGACTGCCGGACGCTCCAGTACTGGTCGAAGGTCTTGGTGCCCTCGACGGACGGCGCGTTGTACCGCGTCGTCTTGTAGATGTCGTACGTGCCGCCGTCGCTGGTGACCGTTCCCATGAACGTGCCCGTGGGCCGGTACGTGCCCCAGTTGTCGACGATGTAGTACTCGACAAGCGGGTTCGAGGTCCAGCCGTAGAGCGCCAAGTAGGCGTTGCCGGACGGGTTGAAGGTGCCCGAGTAGGTCACGGCCCGGCGTCCGCCGTTGGCCCAGCCCTTGCCGGCGACGAAGTTCCCGGTGTTCCGCCACGAGGTGCTGTAGCGGCCGCCGGAGGCCAGGTTCATGGAGACCGTGCCGGGTGAGTCGGTCCAGAACGAGTAGTGGTAGCCGTTGTCGGTACCGGTCTGGTTCGAGGTGACGACCGTGTCCGCGTGGGCGGTGCCGGGCAGGGCGACGGCGGCCACGGCGAGCAGCAGCGTGGTGCACAGGGTGCTGAGCCACAGCCGGAAGGGGCCGCCTCTGCGTCTGGTGCGGGGTGCGGATGTGACGTTCATGAGTCTGGTCCTCTCGTCACTTCACTTGACGTGGGCGACAGCTTTGAACTGACCCTGCCAACTGTCAAGTATTTCGGCACGTATGGCGAAACATTCGCGGGACGAAGGCGCATCGCTGGTTGCCGTTTTCCCTGATCAATGCCGGAATGCAAAACATGGAGCGCGATGAGAGGTCTTCCGCGCGTATCGGTACAGGGCGCTGCTCGCCACTCACTGCGAAAAGTTTCGAAAAGTGGATGGGGTCGATCCTGGCTTGTTGCACATATATTGCAACTACTGAATATGGGCAGAAGGAGGCCGTGGTGAGTGGGCCGGTGGTACTGGGGATCGAGTCGTCGTGCGACGAGACCGGCGCGGGCATCGTGCGGGACGGACGGCTGCTCGCCCACGTGGTGGCGTCGAGCATGGACGAGCACGCGCGATTCGGCGGCGTGGTCCCGGAGATCGCCTCCCGCGCCCACCTCCAGGCGTTCACGCCGGTCGTCCGGCAGGCGCTGGCCGAGGCCGGGCTGCGGCTCGGGCAGCTCGACGCCGTCGCCGTCACCACCGGGCCGGGCCTCTCGGGCGCCCTCCAGGTCGGACTGGCCGGAGCCAAGTCCCTCGCCTACGCGGCGGGCATCCCGTTGTACGGGGTGCACCACCTGGCCGGGCATGTCGCCGCCGACACACTGGAGCACGGCCCGCTGCCCCACCCCTGCGTCGTGCTCATCGTCTCCGGCGGCCACACCTCGCTGCTCCTGGTCAGGGACTTGGTGCGCGAGCCGATCCTGCATCTGGGCGACACGCTCGACGACGCCGCGGGCGAGTGCTTCGACAAGGTCGCCCGCATCCTGGGCCTGCCCTACCCGGGCGGCCCGGCCATCGACCGCGCCGCGCGGGCCGGGAACCCGGACGCGGTCGCGTTCCCGCGTCCGCTCACCAAGCCGGGCGACGACCCGTACGCGTTCTCCTTCTCCGGCCTCAAGACGGCCGCCGCCCGCTGGGTCGAACAGCACCGCGTGCGCGGGGCGCGGCCGCCGGTCGCGGACGGCGCGGCCGCTCTGCAGGAGGCGGTCGCCGATGTGCTCACCCGCAAGGCGCTGCGGGCCTGCCGTGACCACGACGTGAGGACGCTGATCGTGGTCGGGGGAGTGGCCGCCAACTCCCGGGTGCGGGCCCTGGCCGAGCAGCGCTGCCGGGCCGCGGGGATCGAACTGCGCGTCCCGCCCATGACCTTGTGCACCGACAACGGCGCGATGATCGCGGCCGTGGGCGACCTGCTCGTACGCGCCGGGGCCGCGCCCGCGCCGCTGCACGTCTCGGTCGACCCGTCGGCTCCCCTGGAATACGCCTCGCTGACGCCGGCAGGTGCGTCCGCCGCCGGGGCCGGGCGGCGCGGCGTCAGCCGAGGTGCGTGACCTGATAGTGGCTGATGTACCAGGCACCGCCCTGGCGGGTCGCCACGACCGACAGCCTGACGTCCAGGGTGGGGCGATCGGTGAAGGAGAACGCCACGTCCAGGTATCCGAGGACGACGCCGTCGGCGAGCCGCCGGGTCTCCAGGACGCGGTACGCCGCGGTCAGGCCGGGCGGCTGGGAGGCGTAGTACGCGGCGACGCCCTGCCGTCCGACGGTGTAGGGGCGCAACCCCTGGAAGACGGCGTCCTCGGTGAACCCCGCGGCGACGCGCTGGGGCTCGTGCGCGTCGACGGCGGCTTTCCACGCGTCCATGACGGAGTCGAGGATCGCCTTGTCGTCGGGTGTGGTGGTCATGTCCGCTCCTTGGTCTCCCGGACCGCCGGTCCGTGGTGGCCGGTCAGTGGCCGGCACTCATGCCGCCGTCGACGTGCAGGATCTCGCCAGTGACGAACGGAGCCGTCTCCAGGTAGAGCACGGCGTCGACGATGTCGCTCACTTCGCCCATCCGGCCCACCGGGTGCAGCGCCGCGAGGGACGCGTGGGTGTCCTCGGTGTGCATGGGGGTCTTGATGGTGCCGGGCGACACGGCGTTGACGCGCAGGCCGCGGGTCGCGTACTCGATGGCCAGGGACTTGGTCGCGGACTGCAGGCCGCCCTTGGTCAACGAGGCCAGGACGGAGGGGACCCTGGCGTCCGCGTTGTCGACCAGGCTGGTCGTGATGGTGACGATGTGTCCGCCGCCCTGGGCGAGCAGGTGCGGGACGGCCTGCTGGGTGAGGTGAAAGAAGCCGGCGACGTTGATCCCTGTCACGTCCCCGAAGTCCTCGGCCGTGTACTCCGTGAACGGCTTGGCGACGAAGACGCCCGCGTTGTTGACCACGGTGTCGATGCGGCCGAACCGCTCCACGGCGGCCGAGACCACGCGCCGGGCGGTGGCCGGATCGGCGATGTCGCCCTGCACGGTGAGGAGGTCGGTGTCGTCGGCCGGGGCGATGGTGCGCGAGGTGGCGACGACCGCGTGGCCGAGCTTGCGGTAGGCCGCGACCAGGGCGGCTCCGATGCCCTGCGACGCACCGGTGACGACGGCGACCTTCTGGGTCCGAGTGCTCATGATGTCCCTCTCCTACGGGTCGACCGTTACTAGCCGACCGGTCGACTATTTGCTTCTCCTGGAACGTAGGCCCGGCGGGGACCGGGGTCAAAGCCCGGGAGGGCTTTTCTCGGGACGTCTCTCCTCCTGCCTGCGAGGCTCTGGCTCGCAGCGCAGGTCAACCCGGCAGGACGTACGGATCGTCATCGGGCAGCCAGGCGTCCGGAGCGTGGACCGCGAGGCCGCCGACGCCGTCGCAGAGGGCGTCGACCGTGGTGAGGACCCCGGCCCTGTCCTCGTCGGCGCGCCAGACCAGGGACCAGGTCCAGTACGGCGCCGGCGTGACGATCTCGCGGCGGACCAGGTCCGGCGGGAGCGGAGTCGTCTGTCCCTTGGGTGAGTTCAGGACGGGGCGGCGGCACCGGCGCACGTGGTCGAAGAAGGCGGGCCCCGTGATGGCCCCGTCGGAGATGCGGACGGTGCGCGCGCCGGTGGTCCGCGCCAGCTCCTCGGCGTACACGTTCCAGGAGGCCCAGGAGGTGAGATCGTCGTCGACCAGGACGTCGATGTCCCGGGCCGCCACGTCGGGTACGTCGTCGCTGTCGCCGTCCCTGGCCACGGCGTGCAGCCGGTCGGCGCCGAGCAGCCGGGCCCGCAGCCCGAGCCGTTTGAGGTCCTCGGACCGCACCCAGCACACGGCGAGGTCCAGGCCGCCGTCGGCGACCCGGGTGGCCTGCGTGTGCGAGGGCGCGACCCACGTGTCGACGTGCACCCTGGCCACGGACGCGGTCCGCGAGATGAGGTCCGCAGGCAGCCAGTTGACGTAACCGAGCCGAACGGCTTGTGAGCCCGACAACCGGCCGGCCCGGCGCTTGAGGTCGTCGGCCCGGTCCAGCAGCGCGCGGGTGTGCGGGAGGAGGGCCGCGCCGGCCGGGGTGAGGGAGACCGACCGGCGGTCGCGGTCGAAGAGCCGGACCCCCAGGTCACGTTCGAGCGCCTTGATCTGCTGGGAGAGCGAAGGGCCCGCGATGAGCAGCCGCTCGGCGGCCCGGCCGAAGTGCAGTTCCTCGGCGACGGCGACGAAGTACCGCAACTGACGCAGTTCCACGGGCGCCATGCTACGCGTGCTGGGAGCCTGCGCCTCTCAGCAGTGAGACCACCGGTCCTGGCACCGGTGGCGGCCGCGGGCACACGATGAGATCGTCCCCGGCCGGGCTCGGCGTCCGGCGACGTCATCGAGCGACGGAGCGAGATCATGCGAGAGTTCCTGGCCGAGATCACCACGGCCGTTCCTGAAGGCACCTCCCAGGACGAGGTCGACCGGCGGCGGGCCGCCGAGGCCGTCCGGGCCGCGGAGCTGGCCGCCACCGGCCGGCTGGTCCGACTCTGGCGTCCCGTCGGGGAGTTGCGCAGTATCGGTGTCTGGCGGGCCGCCGACGAGCGGGAGCTGCACGAGAAGGTGCTCGGCACGCTGCCGCTGCGCCCCTGGATGACCGTGCGCGTCACTCCGCTCGAACCTCATCCCAACGACCCGGGCCGCACCGACGGCGACCGGTGAACACCTCGTTCTCGCCGTGGTCCCACGTCGCCCGGGCCGCGGCGGCGCTCGCGGCCGCGATGGGAGTCGGCCGGTTCGTCTACACGCCGATCCTGCCTCTGATGCAGAGCGGTGCGGGGCTGTCCGTCACGGACGGCGCGAACCTCGCCACGGCCAACTACGCCGGTTACCTCATCGGGGCGCTCGCCGGCATCCTCGCCCCCGCGCTGGTCCGCTCCCGCACCGCGTTCCGCGGCTCGCTGCTCCTGCTGACCGGCACGCTCGCCGCGATGCCGTTCACGCACAGCGCCGTCGTCTGGGGAGCGCTGCGGCTGCTGGCAGGGGTGGCGAGCGCGCTGGTGTTCGTCGTCGCGGCCGGTTCCCTGCTCCACCACCTGCGCGCCCATCCACCGCACCTGTCCGGCTGGGCGTTCGGCGGGGTGGGCTGCGGCATCGCCCTCTCCGGCCTGCTCGTCCTGCTGCTGCGCTCCGTCGCGGACTGGCGGGCCGCCTGGCTCGCCTCGGCCGCGCTCGCCGCGGCGCTGACCGTGGCCGCGTGGAGCCTGCGGCCGCAGGACGCGCCGGGCGCGGCGGGGGCCGGGAACGCCGCGAAGGCGCGTGCGCACCGGTGGTTCGGTGCTCTGTTCGTCAGCTACACGCTGGAGGGGATCGGCTACATCGTCGCCGGGACCTTCCTGGTCGCGGCCATCGGCCAGGGATCGCCGGGCTGGACCGGCAGCGGCGCCTGGGTCCTCGTGGGGCTGGCCGCCGTCCCGTCGTCGGCGCTCTGGGCCCGGCTGGGACGCCGCTGGTCGCGCCCGGGGCTGCTGCTCACCGCGCTCGTGATCCAGGCGGTCGGCATCGCCCTGCCCGCCCTGTCCGGCACCATCGTGGCGGCGCTCGCGTCGGCGGTGCTGTTCGGCGCCACGTTCATCGGCGTCAGCACCCTCACCCTCGCGACCGGTGAGCACCTGCGCTTCCCCCGCTCGGTGGCTCTGCTGACCGCCGGATACTCGGCCGGCCAGCTCCTCGGCCCGCCGGCCGTCGCTCCGCTCCTGCACCACGGCTACCGTCCTGCCCTGCTGCTCGCCGCCATCGTCGTCCTCGGCGCGGCCGCGGCCGCCGCCGTGGTGCGGACGGGCTTGTCGCGCATCATGCCCGGAGAGGGACACGGGCCGTCGCAGAGCCGCCCGGAGGACTCCGCAGACCGATCCGCGGGCCGGGAACACCGTCCGGCGCGCACCGGACGTTGAGGCACCCGGGCCGCGCGCACCCCGGGCCTCCTTCGGCCGACGGGGGCGCGCACGTCTCCCGCCGGGGGCCGGGCGCCGCCGTTACGGAGATCCGGCGGCGCCGAGCAGGGCCCGGCAGTTGTCCCACAGGGGGCTCAGCCGCCGCGTGTTGTTGTAGAGCTTGGCGAACATCACCTGGCCCTCCAGCTGGGCCACCACCGCCCGCGCCGCCTCCCGCGCGTCGGTCACGGTGACGTCGCCGAGCACCTGGGCCTCGGCGACGACCGCCGCGACCAGGTCGACCTGCGCATCGAAGATCTCCTGCAGCCGCTCGCGGACGGTCTCGGTCCGGTTGCTGAGTTCCAGGCTGAGGTTGCCGAACAGACACCCCGCCACGGTGCCGCATTCCTGCCGTCCCGCGCGCTGTCCGGCCTCCGTCTCCTCGAAGAGCCTCCGCAGCCGTCGCAGCGGGGGCGCGTCCCCGGCCAGGAGCCGCTGCCAGTCCCGCCGCTGGGCCGTCCAGTGCTCGTCGACGACGGCGAGGGCGAGGGTTTCCTTGGAGTCGAAGAAGTAGTAGAAGCTGCCCTTCGGCACCCCGGCCGCCTTGCAGATCTCGGCGACGCCCAAGGCGACGTAGCCGCGCTCCTCCATGAGTGAGCGTGCGGCATCCAGGATCTTCTGTCTGGCATCACTGGTCCGTCCCACGGAGCAAGCGTACGGCGGTACTGGACCGGTCGACTAGTCCGACGGGCGGGTCTCACCCGGGAGGCTCCGGGGCCATGCCGCGCATCTGATGCCCCCACTGGGCGGCGGGCGCGAACCTCGCGATGCTGGAGGGAGCCGAACTCGCCGAGTCCCTCGTCGCCGCCCCCGCGAGGCCGTCGCCCTCTTCGACGAGGTCCAGCCGGCCTGAGTCCGCGCCCGTGCCGACAGCCCGCGACGACGGCACGGCCACAATGGTGCCGGCGCGCGGAGGCGCCGAAGGGGCTGACAGGGGACGAGACATGAGTGGCCGGACGGATGATCTGTCGACGGAAGCGGTGGTGGCGGCGGTGCGCGAGGTCGCGGGCCTCGGCGGGTTCTTCGCCCTGGACGTGGCCGAAGACACCGCGCCCCGGGGGCCGGCGGGCGGACGGCTGCGCGCCGAGGTGTTCGCCGAGCTGTCGCGCGCGGTCGACGTCCGCTACGCCACGGACGAAGCCCGCGTCGGCACGTCCATCGCCCATCTCGGGCTGGCGGCCCGCCTGTGGTCACCGGTGCTGGCCTGCGCACTCCTGCACGGCATCGTGCTGGACCTGGGCGCGGTGGAGTGGGCCGAGGGCAGCTCGGCGCTGCGCCTCGCCCTACCGCGGGCCAGGCCCGCCCGCTGCTTCCCCTCCCTGCCGGAGGCCGTGTACGCGCAGGTCGACGGGGCGCTGGGGACCGTGGAACGCCGTCTCTCCGTGAAGATCGCCGCCGGACTGCTGGCCGGGAACACCGCGTCGGCCCTGGCCGGATCGGCGGCGGTGCTCCTGCGGTCCCGGCCGGACCTGCGCGCCGGACTCACCGCCCTGACACACGACTTGCTGGACACGGGCAGACTCCGCGGCACCGGGCGGATCACCGGCCCGGACCTGTCGTTCCGCCGCCGGAGCTGCTGCCTGTACTACCGCGTGCCCGGCGGCGGGATGTGCGGGGACTGCTGCCTGCTCGACTGAGTCCGGCCGAAGGCGGCACGCCGGGACCGCTGCGCTCAGCGCACCCGTCCCCGCGGCTTGAGCGGCAGCGCAGGCAGCTCCGGCGCGCGCAGCCGCTCCCCGTCGTACCCCGTCACCTCCCCGAACCGCACCCCGGCCGCCCAGTCCTCGCGGGCCCGCGCGATCTCCTCCTGCGTGCGGCCCACGAAGTTCCACCACATGATCAGCTCCTCCTCGAACGGCTCGCCGCCCAGCAGCATCAGGCCCGCGTCCGACTCCGCACGGACGGGGAGTTCCGTGCGGCCGCAGCCGAGGTAGAGCATCGCGCCGGGCAGGAGCGGGACGCCGTCGACGTGGGACGCGCCGGACATCGCGAGGACCGCGTACTCGAAATCGGGGTCGAGGGGGAGGCGGACGTCGGCGCCGGAGGACAGGGCCAGGTCCGCGCCGACCAGCGGGGTGTACACGGTGCCGGGGGACGTCGCCCCGTCGAGCGTGCCCAGCACGACCGTGGCCGTCAGGCCGGGGGCCGTCACCCGGGGGAGCTCGGCGTGGTGCTCGAAGCGCGGGTCGGTGTGCCGGTCGCTGTCGGGCAGCGCCACCCAGAGCTGCGCGCCGTGCAGGAAGCGGGCGTGGGAGCGCGGGCTCTGCTCGGAGTGCGCGATGGCACGGCCGGACGTCATCAGGCCCAGCTCGCGGGGGCGGATCAGCTGCCGGCTGCCCGTGGAGTCCTGGTGCAGCACCTCGCCCTCGTGCAGCCAGCTCACCGTCTGCAGGCCCATGTGCGGGTGCGGCGGCACCTGCATGCCCGGCTCGTCCGCGATGTCGTCGGGGCCGTAGTGGTCGACGAACGCCCACGCCCCGACCATGCGCCGGCCGAGGTTCGGCAGCAGCCTGCGCACCTCGGTGGAGGAGCCGAGCCGGACGTGGCGCGGGCTGAGGAGTTCGCGGACCGGTTCCGCGACGACGAAGCCGCGCCCGCCGCACACGGAGGGGACCGGCGCCTGATCGAGATTGCTCATGGCCTACAACCTAGCCAGCCGGAACCCCCCGGCCCAGGCCCGGACGGGCGCCTCACCCCGTCGGGTGGCGCGGCGGACGAGGCCGCCCGGCCCCGCCCCCACTGAAGGCGCGTGCCGCCCCACCGCCCGTACGGGTCAGCCCAGCGCGCCCCGCGTCGCCGCGGCCACTGGAATGGACGCGTGCCCCTCGCGACCGCGGTGCCCGCCATCGCGCCACCGGACGACTGCCTCGCCCGCAACGACTGGATCTGCGGCGCCTACCTGAGCACGCGGCGGCACATCCTCGTCGACGCCGTCGTGCAGCACCTGCAGATCACCTTGATCGCCGTGGCGATCGCGCTCGTCATCGCCGTGCCGCTGGCCGTCGTCGCCCGCAGGTGGGGGTGGGCCGCGGGGCCCGTGCTCGCCCTGACCACCGTGCTCTACACGATCCCGTCCCTGGCCATGTTCTCGCTGCTGCTGCCCGCCTACGGGCTGTCCGCGACCCTCGTCGTCGCCGGACTCGTGCTGTACTCGCTCACCCTGCTCGTCCGCAACATCCTCGCCGGGCTGCGCGCCGTCCCCGAAGAGACCCGGCAGGCCGCCCGCGGCATGGGCTACGGGCCCGTCCGGCTGCTGCTCACCGTCGAACTGCCGCTCGCGCTGCCCGCCGCCCTGGCCGGCCTGCGCATCGCCACCGTCTCGGCCGTCTCCCTCGTGACCGTCGGCGCCATCGTGGGCCACGGCGGCCTCGGCAACCTCATCTACGCCGGGATGAACACCTACTTCAAGGCGCAGGTGCTCATCGCCTCCGTGCTCTGCGTCGTCATCGCCGTCGCCGCCGATCTCGTCCTGCTCGGCGTGGGGCGGCTGCTGACCCCCTGGACGAGAGCGAGCCGCGCGTGAAGACCCTCACCGACGCCTGGGAGTGGCTCGCCGACTCCGCGCACTGGTCCGGCGACGACGGCATCTGGCACCGCCTCACCCAGCACCTGGTGCTCACCCTCGTCTGCCTCGTCATCAGCTGCCTGATCGCGCTGCCCGTCGCCCTCGTCCTCGGCCACCTGGGAAAGGGCGGCGCACTCGCCGTCAACATCTCCAACGTGGGCCGCGCCGTACCCACCTTCGCCGTCCTCGTGCTGCTGCTCCTCACCCCGCTCGGACAGTACGGCGAAGGGCCCACGGTCGTCGCCCTCGTCCTGTTCGCCGTGCCGCCGCTGCTCACCAACGCCTACGTGGGCATGCGCGGCGTCGACCGGGAGGTGGTCCGGGCCGCGCGCGGAATGGGGATGACCGGGCGGCAGATGCTGCTGCGGGTGGAGGCCCCGCTCGCCCTGCCGATGATCCTCAACGGGGTGCGGATCGCCGCCGTGCAGCTCGTCGCCACCGCCACCATCGCGGCCCTCGCGGGCGGCGGCGGGCTCGGCCGCATCATCACCGCCGGGTTCAACCTCGCGAGCACCCCGCAGGTCGTCGCGGGCGCCGTGCTCGTCGCCGTGTTCGCGCTCCTCGTCGAGGGGCTCTTCGAGATCGCCGAACGGCTCGCACCGGCCTGGACGCGCGGGAGGACCGGATGAACGCGCGGGCCCGCGGACTCGCCGCGTGGCTCACCCCCGCCCTGCTCGTCGCCGGGTGCGCCACCGGGCCCTCCCTGGAGACGCAGGGCAAGGTGACGGCGCCGCCCGGCGACAGCAAGCACCTCGTCATCGGCTCCGCCGGCTTCACCGAGAGCGACCTGCTCGCCACCATGTACTCGCTGCTCCTGAAGAACGCCGGCTACAGCACCGAGATCCTCTCCGTCGCCAACCGCGAACTGTACGAACCCGCCCTGGAGTCCGGCCAGATCGACGTCGTCCCGGAGTACGCGGCCACCTTCGCCGACTGGCTCGGCGCCAAGACACACGGCGCCGACGCGAAGCCGGTCGGCTCCCCGGACCTGACCGCCACCATGAAGGGTCTGCGCGCGCTCGCCCGGCCGCGCGGCCTCGTCGTCCTCGACCCCGGCAGAGCCGTCGACCAGAACGCCTTCGCCGTCGCCCGCTCCTACGCCGCCGCACACCGGCTCAAGACCCTCAGCGACCTCGGCGCCGCCGGCCTGAAGGTGCGGCTCGCCGCCGGGGACGAGTGCGTGCAACGGCCGTACTGCGCACCGGGCCTGAAGAAGGTCTACGGCATCGACCTCACCGGCGTCGACCCCAAGGGCGTCGGCACCACCCAGTCCAAGAAGGCCGTGCAGAACGGGCAGGACCAGATGGTGCTGACCACGAGCACCGACGCCACGCTCGCCGACTTCTCCCTCGTCCTGCTCGCCGACGACAAGAAGCTCCAGAACGCCGACTACATCGTGCCGGTCGTCAACCGCTCCCGGGCCGGCAGCGAGAAGGCCGCCCGGGCGCTGGGCGCGCTCAACTCCGTGCTGACCACCAGGGATCTGGCCGCCATGAACCAGCAGGTCGACAGCTGGCGGCGGCTGCCCGAGGACGTCGCACGCGACTACCTGAAGGACAAGGGGCTGCTGAAGCAGGCGCCGTAGGGGGCACAGGCGGCGGGGTGTGCCGGGCCGGAACGCGGGAAAGTGTGACGCCCTCCCAGCGGCCCCCTTTTCGGACAGGAACGCCATGGACTCAGCCGTCGTCGTCGGCGCGGGCGTGCTCGGCGCCTGCGTCAGCTACCACCTCGCCCGCGCGGGCGTCCGGGTCGCCGTCGTGGAGGCGGCCGGACCCGCGGCGGGCACGTCGGGCGCCACGTTCTCCGTCGACGTGACCCATCTGAAGACCCCCTACGCCTACTACCGCCTCAACCGGCAGGGCTCCGAGGAGCACCGGCGGCTGGCCGAGGCACTCGACGGCCCGGCCTGGCGGCACCCCGCACCCCTCCTGCAGTGGGCCGACGGCGACGCGGCACACCAGGCGCTGCGCGCCCGGGCGTTGCGGGTGCGGGGCTGGGGCCACGACTGCCGGCTCGCCCCTCGGTCCGTGCTGCGCGAGCTGGCCCCGGCCGTGGCCCCCGCCGCCTGCGGCGCCGACGAGATCGTGGTGCACACCAGCACGTCCTGGTTCGACGCGCCGCGCTTCGTCCGCACCCTGCTGGACGCCGCCGTGCGGCACGGCGCCGAGACGCACTACGGCGTCACCGTCACCGGCCTGACCCGCGCCCGCGGCCGGATCACCGGCGTCCGCGCGGGTGACCGCTCCTGGCGCGCCGACACCGTCGTCAACTGCGCGGGCCCCGAAGCCGCCCGGGTCGCCGCCCTCGCCGGGGCCCGCCTGCCCCTGCGACAGGTCCCCGGCCTCCTCATCGAGAGCGCCCCGCTCCACGGGGACCCGCTCACCGCGATCATCGCCGCGCCCGGGATCGACCTGCGCCCCGCGCCCGGCGGCGGGGTGCTGGCGCTGTCCTGGGACATCGACGCCCGGCTCGACGGCGCGGCCGGACCGGCGCCGCGCGGCGAGGGCCCCGGGCCGGATCCGCGGTCGCGCTTCGGCGGGCTCACGCGGGAGCTGCGGGGCCGGGCCGGTGCGGTCCTGCCCGGCCTGGCGCGGACGGGGACCGAGGACGCGCGGATCGGCGTGCGGCCCGTCCCGGCGGACGGACTGCCCCTGGTGGGCGAGGAGCCCGGGGCGCCCGGCCTGTACCACCTCGTCTCGCACAGTGCGGTCACCCTGGCGCCGGTCCTCGGCCGGCTCGCCGCGCGGGAGATCGCCACCGGACGGGCCGCCGCCGAACTCGCCCTGTACCGCCCGGACCGGGCCGCCCCCGGCGACGTACAGGACGAGAACCTGCGTGCGATGGACGAGCGGCGGCCCCGCGCCGCGTCGTGAGACCCGGCGGACGGGCCGGTGGCCGCTCAGGCGTCGGCGACCGAGTCGAACTCCACCTCGTCCCGGCCGACCCCCTGCGCGTCCGCGTCGACCGAGCGGCGCAGCGCCTCGTGCAGCTTGGCCGGGGTGAGGACGCCGAGGAAGCGGGAGCCGTCGAGGACCGCGACCCAGCCCGCGTCGTGCTGGAGCATGACGCCGAACGCCTGCTTGAGCGGGGCGCCGACCGGTACCCACGCCTTCATCCGGTGCGCGAGGTCCCCCACCCGCCCCCCGGGGCCGGCCGCGGACGCCTCGTCGAAGCCGATCCAGCCGTGCAGGTCGCCGCTCTCGTCCAGGACCACGGCCCAGCGCGCGCCCTCACCGCGCATCCGGTGCGCGGCCCGCGCCGCCGGCTCGCCGAGCCGGGCCACCGACGGCTGCTCCAGGTCGTCCGGTTCGATCGCGGTGACCGACAGCCGCTTGAGGCCGCGGTCCGCGCCGACGAACTCGGCGACGTACGGCGTCGCCGGCGTGCCGAGGACCGCGCCCGGCGTGTCGTACTGCTCGATGCGGCCCTGCCCGTACACCGCGATCCGGTCGCCGAGCCGGACCGCCTCCTCGATGTCGTGCGTGACCAGGAGCACGGTCTTGCGCACCGCCGCCTGCATCCGCAGGAACTCGTCCTGCAACTGCTCGCGCACCACCGGGTCGACGGCGCCGAACGGTTCGTCCATCAGGAGGACGGGCGGGTCCGCGGCGAGCGCCCGCGCCACGCCGACGCGCTGGCGCTGGCCGCCCGAGAGCTGCTCGGGGTAGCGGCCGCCGAACGTCTTCGGGTCCAGGCCCACCAGATCGAGCAGCTCGGCGGCGCGGGCCCGCGCCTTCGCCTTCTTCCAGCCGATCAGCGCGGGCACGGTCGCCGTGTTGTCGAGGACCGTGCGGTGCGGGAAGAGGCCGACCTGCTGGATGACGTAGCCGATGCGGCGGCGCAGCCGCACCGGGTCGAGCGTGGCGATGTCCTCGCCGCCGACGTGGATCCGGCCGGACGTCGGCTCGATGAGCCGGTTGACCATCATCATCGTCGTGGTCTTGCCGCAGCCGGACGGACCGACGAGCGTGACCAGTTCGCCCTCGGCGACCTCGAAGGAGAGGCCGTCCACCGCCATCGTGCCGTCCGCGTACCGCTTGGTGACCTGATCGAACCGGATCATGGACTCAACGTAACCGCGCCCGTCACTCCCCGCTCACCAGGATCACCTCCAGGGTGCGCGGGCCGTGCACGCCCTCGACCCGGTCGAGTTCGATGTCGCTGGTCGCGGAGGGGCCCGAGATCCAGGTCAGCGGACGGGCCGGAGCGAGCCGTCCGAGGGCCTGGGGGACCGAGGAGACGACCTGTTCCGGCACGCGGACCACGCAGATGTGGTGGTCGGGGACGAGCGTGATGCGGCGCCGGCCCTGGTCGGGCGAGCCGTCGAGGACGAGCGTGCCGGTCTCGGCGATCGCGAGCGCGCAGCCCGTCACCACGCTCTCGACGCGGTCGAGTTCCGCCGCGGTGCTGACCGCCCGGTCATGGACGCGCGGCGGATCGGCGGCCGACATCCACTCCGGCGGCAGCCCCGGCGGCACCAGCACGCTCTCCGGTCCCCGCGCGGCCAGCAGCCGCGTGATCAGCTCCGGCAGCTCCGCGGCGGCGCACCGGTGCACGAGCGCCCGGTAGTCCGCGAGGTTCTCGGCGAGCAGCTCGACCGTCTGCTCGGTCGTGCGGGAGCCGTGCTCGCGCAGATAGCTCCGGTCGATCTCCGTGTCATACGCCGTCGGGGGCCCCGACGGGCCCCCGAGCGCCCGCCGCACCCGGCCGAGGACCACGTCCCTGCTGCTCACTTGCCGGCCTCCTTGCCGCCGTTCGTCCGCTGCCACCAGTCGCGGAACGGTTCCGCCGGCACCTTCGGCAGGTCCCGGGTCGCCGTCCACGCCCGGCCGGGCCCCGGCACCGTGCGCGGATGGAAGCGGCGGGTGCGCGCGGCGAGGCGCTGGCCGGCGCCGAGCACGCCCGGGTGGGTGAACGCCCAGCGGGCGGCGCGCATCGCTGCCCGCTCCGCCGCGTGGCCCTTCGCCGGCTGGAGGGTCACCTTCGCGCCGTGCCGGGTGGCCGCGCCGCCCTGGACGACCCGCTCCCGCAGGTGCACGAGCACCTCGGGGATGTCGATGGCGACCGGGCACACCTCGTAACAGGCGCCGCAGAGCGAGGACGCGTAGGGGAGGGACGCGTCGATCTCGCTGGTCGTGCCGCGCAGTTGGGGGCTGAGGATGGCACCGATCGGGCCGGGGTAGACCGACCCGTAGGCGTGGCCGCCCGCCCGCTCGTACACCGGGCAGACGTTCAGACACGCCGAGCAGCGGATGCAGCGCAGGGCCTGGCGGCCCACCTCGTCGGCGAGGGTGTCGGTGCGGCCGTTGTCCAGCAGGACCAGGTGGAAGGTCCGGGGACCGTCGGAGTCGGTCGTGCCGGTCCAGGTCGAGGTGTAGGGGTTCATCCGCTCCGCCGTCGAGGAGCGCGGCAGCGTCTGCAGGAACACCTCCAGGTCCTGCCAGGTGGGCACGAGCTTCTCGATGCCGACGACCGAGATCAGCGTCTCGGGCAGGGTCAGGCACATCCGGCCGTTGCCCTCGGACTCGACGACGACGAGGGTGCCGGTCTCGGCGACCATGAAGTTGGCACCGGAGATGCCGACCTTGGCGCGCAGGAACTTCTCCCGCAGGTGCAGCCGGGCCGCCTCCGCCAGCTCGGCCGGTGTGTCGGTGAGCCCCGCGGGTGCCGGGCGGCCCCAACGGCCCATCTCCTTCTCGAAGATGGCGCGGATCTCACCGCGGTTGCGGTGGATCGCCGGGACCAGGATGTGCGAGGGACGGTCCTTGCCGAGCTGCACGATGAGTTCGGCGAGATCGGTCTCGTACGCGGCGATGCCCGCCGCTTCGAGGGCTTCGTTGAGCCCGATCTCCTGCGTGGCCATCGACTTGACCTTGACGACCTCCGACTCGCCCGTCTCCTGGACGAGCCGGGTCACGATCCGGTTGGCCTCGGCGGCGTCGGCGGCCCAGTGGACGGTGCCGCCCGCCGCGGTCACCGCCTCCTCCAACCGGACCAGGTAGTGGTCGAGATGGCGCAGGGTGTGGTCCTTGATCTGCTTGCCCGCCTCGCGCAGCTGCGCCCAGTCGTCGAGTTCGGCGACGGCGCGGGCCCGCTTGTCCCGGATGGTGTGGGTGGCGTGCTTCAGGTTGGCGCGCAGCGTCGGGTTCCGTACGGCGTCGTGCGCGGCCTTCGGGAAGGCGGGCATCCCCATGAATGTGCCGCTCATGTCAGCAGGTCCCCCTCGGTGCTCGCCAGGATCTCCGCGATGTGGACCGGCCGCAGCTCCGTGCGGAGCCGGCTCATCGTGCCGCCGAGGTGCATCAGGCACGAGTTGTCGGCGGCGCAGAGCACGTCCGCGCCCGTCGCCTCCGCGTTGCGGATCTTGTCGGCGCCCATCGCCGCCGAGACGTCCGGATTCTTCACGGCGAACGTACCGCCGAACCCGCAGCACTCCTCCGCGCCGGGCAGCTCCACCAGCTCAAGTCCCCGCACCGACCTCAGGAGCTGGGTGGGGCGGTCGCCGAGGCCCAGGGAGCGCAGGCCGTGGCAGGTCGGGTGGTAGGTCACCGTGTGCGGGTAGTACGCGCCGACGTCGGTCACCTTCAGGACGTCGACCAGGAACTCCGTCAGCTCGTACGTCTTCGGGACCACCGGCGCGAGTGTCGTCGCGAGGGCGGAGCCGCGGCCCTCCGCGCGGGCCCGTTCGCCCATGCGCGGGTACAGCTCGCGCACCATCGCGGCGCACGAACCGGACGGCGTGACGACCGCGTCGTACGCGCCGGAGGCGAGCCCCGAGCCGAAGACATCGGAGAAGTGGCGGGCCAGCGGTTCGGCCTGGTGCCGGTAGCCGGTGTTGTAGTGGGCCTGCCCGCAACAGGTCTGGGCGGCCGGGAAGTCGACCTCCACGCCCAGTCTGGTCAGGAGTTTCACCACGGCCCTGCCGGTGTCCGGATAGAGCGTGTCGTTGACACAGGTGAGGAAGAGCGCGACACGCATGGTGGCCCCTTCGGTCAGGAGGTTCGGCTCGGACATCGGACGGGTGCAGGGTACGTCGTGCGCACGGCCGGGTCACGGGGCGGCGAGGCGCGCCTCGGCCGCCGTCCACGCGGCGGTAGGGCCGCGCGGGGTGTAGCGCGTCAGCGACTGGGTGCCGGCGACCAGCCGGCGGGCCGCGGCCCGGTCGCCGAGGACGCCGTCGGCGCGGGCCTGCACGAGGACGTTGCCGAGCGCTGCGGCCTCCGCGGGGCCCGCCACCACGGGCAGCCCGCAGGCGTCCGCGGTCAGCTGGCACAGCAGGGCGTTGCGGGCTCCGCCGCCGACGATGTGCACGACGTCGACCGGCCGGTCGGCCAGGCGCGCCGCCTGCGTGAGCGCCCCGCGGTGGGCGAGCGCCAGCGAGTCGAGGATGCAGCGGGTCGTCTCCGCGCGGGTGCGGGGCTCGGGCTGGCCCGTGGCGCGGCAGGCGGTGGCGATCCGCTCGGGCATGGCGCCGGGCGCGAGAAACCCGGCGTCGCTCGCGTCGACGACCGAGCGCAATCCTTCTGCTTGCGCGGCCGCGCGCAGCAGCGGGGTCACGTCCGGCTCGTCCCAGGCGCGCTGGCACTCTTGCAGCAGCCACAGGCCCATGATGTTGCGCAGGTAGCGGACGGTGCCGTCGACGCCGAGTTCGTTGGTGAAGTTCGCGGCGCGGCTCGCCTCGGTCAGGACGGGCGCGTCGAGTTCGAGGCCCGCGAGGGACCAGGTGCCGGTGCAGATGTACGCGAAGTTCTCGCCGTCGGCGGCCGGGACGGCGGCGACGGCCGACGCGGTGTCGTGCGAGGCGACGGTGGTCACCGGGACGGGGCCGGTGAGACCGGTCTCGTCGAGGACGTGCGGGAGCAGTTCGCCGGCCCGGTCGCCGGGGCGGCGCAGCGGCGGGAAGAGGCCCAGGTCGATACCGGCGCGGGCGGCGATCTCGTGTGCCCAGTCGCCGGTGCGGGGGTCGATGAGCTGGGTGGTGGAGGCGTTCGTCAGCTCGGTGCCCTGCTCTCCCGTGAGCCAGTAGGTGAGGAGGTCGGGGATCAGCAACAGGGTCCGTGCGGCCGCCAGTCGGGCCGTGTCGCGGGCCGCCGCGAGTTGGTACAGGGTGTTGAACGGGGCGTACTGGAGGCCCGTCGCCGCGTACAGCTCCGCCGGGGGGACGCGCGTCCAGACCTGCTCCGCGACGTGGTCGGTGCGGGTGTCGCGGTAGTGGAACGGGTTGCCCAGGAGGGCGCCGTCCGCGTCCAGGAGGCCGTGGTCGACGGCCCAGCTGTCGATGCCCACGGATGTGACCTGGCCGGTCTTGCGCAGGCCGTCCAGGATGCCCGTGTAGAGGGCGAGGATGTCCCAGTGGAGGGCGGGGCCGGTGCGGACGGGTCTGTTCGGGAAACGGTGCGCTTCGCTGAGGTTCAGGGTGGTCGGGGTGAGCTGGGCCGTGATGACTCTGCCGCTTGACGCGCCCAGGTCTATCGCGGCGTAGGGGGTCGTGGGCATGGGGGTTCGGTCGCCTTCGGGGTCGGTGTTCTGTGCGGGTGCGTGGGGGCTGGGCGCGCAGTTCCCCGCGCCCCTGGCTTCTGTGCGGCTGGGGCGTGGGCCAGGTGCGCGGTTCCTCGCGCCCCTGGCGGGGTCGGGTGTGGGGTGCCTCGCGTCCTGGCCGGCGGGTCACCTCAGGAACGCCGCCGCCACTCCCGCGTCCACCGGCACGTGCAGGCCCGTCGTGTGGGTCAGGTCGCCGCCCGTCAGGGCGAACACCGCGTTCGCCACGTGCTCGGGCAGGACCTCCCGCTTGAGCAGCGTGCGCTGGGCGTAGAACTCGCCGAGCTTCTCCTCCTCGATGCCGTACGTCGCCGCGCGCTGCGCGCCCCAGCCGCCCGCGAAGATGCCGGAACCGCGCACCACGCCGTCCGGGTTGACGCCGTTGACCCGGATCCCGTCGGCCCCCAATTCGGCAGCGAGCAGCCGTACTTGGTGGGCCTGGTCCGCCTTGGTGGCCGAGTAGGCGACGTTGTTCGGGCCGGCGAAGACGGCGTTCTTGGAGGCGATGTAGACGACGTCGCCGCCCATCTGCTGCTGCCGCATGACGCGGGCCGCCTCGCGCGAGACGAGGAAGGAACCGCGGGCCATGATGGCGTGCTGGAGGTCCCAGTCCTCGGCCGTGGTCTCCAGGAGCGGCTTGGAGATGGAGATGCCCGCGTTGTTGACGACCAGGTCGACGCCGCCGAAGGCGAGGACCGCCACCCGGAACGCCTCGGCGATCTGCTCCTCCGAGGTGACGTCCACGGTGACCGCGACGGCCCTGTCCGGACCGCCCAGCTCCTCGGCGACCGCGGCGGCGCCCTGCGCGTTCAGATCCGCGACGACGACACACGCGCCCTCGGCGGCGAGCCGGTGCGCGATGGCTTTGCCGATGCCGCTGCCCGCCCCCGTCACCAGTGCCACGCGCGTGGCGAGCGCCTTCGGCTTCGGCATCCGCTGGAGCTTGGCCTCTTCGAGGGACCAGTACTCGATCCGGAACTTCTCGGACTCCTCGATGGGCGCGTACGCGGAGACCGCCTCGGCGCCCCGCATCACGTTGATGGCGTTCAGGTAGAACTCGCCCGCCACCCGCGCCGTCTGCTTGTCCTTGCCGAAGCTGAACATGCCGACGCCGGGCACGAGCACGATCGCCGGGTCCGCGCCGCGCATCGCGGGGGAGCCGGGCGTGGCGTGGCGCGCGTAATAGGCGGCGTACTCCTCGCGGTACGCGGCGTGCAGCTCCCGCAGCCGGGCGACCGCCTCGTCCAGTGACGCGGTCGGCGGCAGGTCCAGGACCAGCGGGCGCACCTTCGTGCGCAGGAAGTGGTCCGGGCAGGAGGTGCCGAGAGCGGCCAGGCGCGGGTGCTCGGCGCGGGCCAGGAAGTCGAGCACGGTCCCCGAGTCGTCGAAGTGGCCGACCTGGGGGCGGTCGTGGGAGGCGAGGCCGCGCACGACCGGGGCCAGCGCGGCCGCCCGCGCACGGCGCTCGGCCGCGTCCAGGGCGGCGTACCCCTCGATGAGCGGACCGAACGGCTCGGGCCTGCCGCGCTCGGCGAGGAAGGTCTCGGCGGTGCGGATGAGGAACAGGGAGTTCGCCTCGCACTCCTCGGCGGTGGCGCCCCACGCGGTGATGCCGTGCCCGCCCAGGACGCAGCCGATCGCCTCCGGGTGGGCGGACTTGATCGCCGCGATGTCCAGGCCCAGCTGGAAGCCGGGCCGCCGCCACGGCACCCACACGACCTTGTCACCGAAGCACTCGGCGGTCAGCTTCTCGCCGTCGGCGGCGCAGGCCAGGGCGATCCCGGAATCGGGGTGCAGGTGATCGACGTGGGCGGCGTCGACCAGGCCGTGCATGGCGGTGTCGATGGACGGCGCGGCGCCGCCCTTGCCGTGCAGGCAGTAGTCGAACGCGGCGACCATCTCGTCCTCGCGCTCCACCCCCGGGTACACCTCGGTGAGCGCCCGCAGCCGGTCCAGGCGCAGCGCGGCGAGCCCGGCCTCGGTGAGCGTGCCCAGATCGCCGCCGGAGCCCTTGACCCACATCAGCTCGACGTCGCCGCCGGTCACCGGGTCGGTGGCGGTGCCCTTGGCGGAGGTGTTGCCGCCTGCGTAATTGGTGTTGCGGGGGTCGGCGCCGAGCCGGTTCGAGCGTGCGAGGAGGGCGCTGACTTCGGGGTGCGTAGACATGCGGTGATCGGTCCCTTGCGTATGAGTCGGGCTGCGGGGTGCCCCGGGAAGGGGCGCGGGGAGCCGCGCGAGCGACCACGGGCGAGGCGCGGCCGTCCGCCGCCGGCACCCGGCGGACGCGTCGGTCAGGCCCCCCACCCCGCCTGCTCGCCGCCCACGCGCTCGGCCACGATCCGTTCCTGCCAGCCACTGGCGTGGTAGGCCGCGACCGGGTCCGGGTGCAGGCCCTGCTCCTCGCGCAGTTCGCGCAGCAGCGGGCGCACATCGGTGTTGTACGCGTCCATCAGCGCCGCGTTGGCGGCGAGGACGTCGCCCGCGCGCTGGGCCGCGGCGAGCGCGTCCCGGTCGACGAGGAGCGCCTTGGCGGTGGCCTCCTGCACGTTCATCACGGAGCGGATGACCGCGGGGATCTTCGCCTCGATGTTGTGACACTGGTCGAGCATGAACGCCACGTTCGTCTCCGCGGCGAAGCCCCCGTTCTGGGCGACCTCGTGCAGGATGCGGAAGAGCTGGAAGGGGTCGGCGGCGCCCACCATCAGGTCGTCGTCCGCGTAGAAGCGGGAGTTGAAGTCGAAGCCGCCGAGCCTGCCCTCGCGCAGCAGCAGCGCGACGATGAACTCGATGTTGGTGCCGGGCGCGTGGTGGCCGGTGTCGACCACGACCTGGGCGCGCTCGCCGAGCTTGAGGCACTGGAGGTAGGACGTGCCCCAGTCCGGTACGTCCGTCGTGTAGAAGGCGGGCTCGAACAGCTTGTACTCCAGGAGCAGGCGCTGATCGTCGCCGAGCCGCTCGTAGACCGCCGCGAGGGACTCCGCGAGCCGGTCCTGGCGGGCCACGATGGAGTCCTGGCCGGGGTAGTTGGTGCCGTCGGCGAGCCACAGCTTGAGGTCCGTGGAGCCGGTCGCGTCCATGATGTCGACGCAGTCCAGCAGGTGGCCGACGGCCTTGCGGCGCACCGCGGGGTCCGGGTGGCAGACGCTGCCGAACTTGTAGTCGTCGTCCTGGAAGGTGTTGGAGTTGACGGTGCCGAGGGCGACACCGCGCTCCTTGGCATAGGTGGCGAGCGCCGCGTAGTCGTCGACGGCGTCCCAGGGGATGTGCAGCGCCACCTTGGGCGCGATGCCGGTGAACTCGTGCACCTTCGCCGCGTCGTCGAGCTTCTCCCGCACCGTGCGCGGCACGCCGGCCTGGGCGAACACCTTGAACCGGGTGCCGGAGTTGCCGTAGCCCCAGGACGGCGTCTCGATCCGCTGGCTGGCGAGTGCGGCCTTGACGGCAGCGATGTCAGGCATGTCCACCTCTGAGTGCGTGAATCGATTCACTTCGCTGGGGAAGTTAACCCCGGCGGAACGGGCCGTCAAGGGGTCCGGCACGGGGTCAAGCGCGTTACGCAATCGTGCTGTTGCCGGGATCGGTCCCGGTTGTCCCCGCGCTTTCCTTGCAGTTCACGGCGGAGCGAGCGCGGCGAAGAGAGCGATTCGTCCCGGCGTGGCGCAGCGGTTGTCCTCCGGCCCCTTGACCTCCCCTGAGGACCGGAGCTAGCTTCCGGGCAACTTCACTGAAACATTTCATAGCCGGTCAGTCACCCGGCGCCCGCAGCCACTCCCGTGCACTCGGCACGGCCAGGCCCACTCATGCACACTCACGGAGACATGCAATGACGCATCCTGAACCGGGGACCGCTCCGGTGCTCGCGCTGGAGGGGGTGAGCAAGTCCTTCGGCGCGGTGCGCGCCCTGCGCGGCGTCAGCCTGCGCCTGTACGCCGGAGAGGCGCACGCCCTCGCCGGTGAGAACGGCGCGGGCAAGTCGACCCTCATCAAGGCCCTCGCCGGGGTGCACAGGCCCGACACCGGCACGGTCCTGCTCGACGGCGCGCCGGTGGAGTTCCACGGCCCCGCCGACGCCCGGGACGCCGGCGTCGCCGTCATCTACCAGGAGCCGACGCTCTTCCCCGACCTGTCGATCGCCGAGAACATCTTCACGGGCCGCCAGCCGCGCCGCTCGCTCGGCCGCGTCGACCACCGCGCGGTCAAGGAGGCCACGGCCGGACTCTTCGAGCGGCTCGGCGTCGCGCTCGACCCGGGCCAGCCCGCCCGCGGCCTGTCCATCGCCGACCAGCAGCTCGTCGAGATCGCCAAGGCGCTCTCCTTCGACGCCCGCGTCCTGATCATGGACGAGCCGACCGCGGCGCTCACCGGCAGCGAGGTCGCCCGCCTCTTCGGCGTCGTGCGCACCCTGCGCGAACAGGGCGCCGCCGTGCTCTTCATCTCGCACCGCCTGGAGGAGATCTTCGGCCTCTGCCAGCGCGTCACCACACTGCGCGACGGCGCCTGGGTGGCGAGCGAGCCGCTCGACGGACTGACCGAGGACGACCTCGTGCGCCGCATGGTCGGCCGCGACCTCGACGAGCTCTACCCCAAGCAGGCCACCGAGATCGGCGACGTCGCCCTGGACGTGCGCCGGCTGACCCGCGAGGGCGTCTTCACCGACGTCTCCTTCGCGGTGCGGCGCGGCGAGATCGTCGGCCTCGCCGGACTGGTGGGGGCCGGACGCAGCGAGGTGGCCCGCGCCGTGTTCGGCGTCGACCGCTTCGACGGCGGCACCGTCGAGGTGCTCGGCCACCGGCTCAAGCCGGGCGCCCCGAGCCTCGCCATGCACGCCGGCCTCGCACTCGTCCCCGAGGACCGCCGCGCCCAGGGCCTGGTGATGGACCTGTCCATCGAGCGCAACATCGGCCTCACCGGCTTCGCCGACACGAGCCGCGCCGGACTGATGAACCGCCGGGCCGAGCGCAACCGCTCCCTCGACTGGTCCGTCAAGCTCCAGGTGAAGTACGCGCGCCTCGCCGACGTGGTCGGCACCCTCTCCGGCGGCAACCAGCAGAAGGTCGTCCTCGCCAAGTGGCTCGCCACCGGGCCGCAGGTCCTCATCGTCGACGAACCGACCCGCGGCATCGACGTCGGCACCAAGGCCGAGGTGCACCGGCTGCTCTCCTCGCTCGCCGCCGAGGGCGTCGCCGTCCTGATGATCTCCTCCGACCTGCCGGAGATCCTCGGCATGGCCGACCGGGTGCTCGTCATGCACGAGGGGCGTCTCGCCGCGGAGTTCTCCCGCGCCGAGGCGGACGAGGAGACCGTGATGGCCGCGGCCACGGGGAGGGCCGCCTGATGATCGCCAGTTCGCCGCTGACTGCCACTCGTTCGTCGGCGGCCGCGCGCGGTGTGTGGTTGCCCGCGCCCCGCGGCGGAGCCGCTGATCGATCCGGCCCCGCGCCCCTGAGGACCATCGAGGTGGCTGGATCATGACCGTGACCGCTCCGCCCGTGCGGGAGAACATCGCACCGGAACCCACCGCCGGGCGCCGCCTCATCGACAAGGTGTTCAAGGCGCGCGAACTAGCCGTCGCCGGTGTCCTCGTCGTCATGCTGCTCGCCACCCAGGTCTCCAACAACGAGTTCCTCTCCGAACAGGGCGTCAAGGACCTCCTGCTGAACGCCACCATCCTCGTCCTCGTCGCCACCGGCCAGGCCGTCGTCGTCATCACCCGCAACGTCGACCTGTCCGTCGGCTCCGTCCTCGGCATCTCCGCCTTCGCCGCCGGCGACTACCTCCAGGGTGGCGGCAGCTCCCTGGTCGCCGTCCTCTACGCCGTCGCCATCGGCGCCCTCTTCGGCGTCCTGAACGGCGCCCTGGTCAGCCTTGGCAAGGTCCCCGCCCTCGTCGTCACCCTCGGCACTCTGTACGTGGTGCGCGGCATCGACTCCATCTGGGTCGGCTCCTGGCAGATCGTCGCCGCCGACCTGCCCGGCTCCTTCGTCGACTTCGGCCACGACGGCCTGTGGATCGTGCCCTACCTGGCGCTGCTCGCCGTCGCCGTCCTGCTCTGCGTCGGCTACTACCTGCGCAGCTACCGCAGCGGCCGCGACCTGTACGCGCTCGGCTCCAGCCCCGAGGCCGCCTCCCTGGCCGGCATCCCGGTCCGCAAGCGCGTCATGGCCGCCTACGTCCTGTGCGGCGCCCTCGCCGGACTCGCCGGAGCCCTGTACCTGGCGCGCTTCGGCAACGTCGACTCCGCCACCGGCAACGGCTACGAACTGACCGTCGTCAGCGCCGTGGTCGTCGGCGGCGTCGCCTTCACCGGCGGCTCCGGCACCGTCTACGGCGCGGCCCTCGGCGCCCTGCTGCTGACCTCCATCAACAGCGTCCTGCCCGCCATCGGCGTCAGCTCCGTCTGGGTCACCGCCATCAACGGGATCCTGCTGCTGCTCGCCATCGCCGTCGACCGGATCGTGGCCCTGCGGGTCGCCGCCGTGCTGCGCAAGCAGGCCGCACAGATGAGGAGCGCCCGCCATGGCTGACACCCGCAAGGCCGAACCCCTGAAAAGCGTCGTGCGCTGGGACACCGCCGTCGGCGCCCTGCTCATCGTGCTGCTGCTCTGCTCGTTCTCGTTCGTCGACAACTTCGGCAACGCGCTCAACCTCTCGTTCCTGATCGGCAACACGCTGCCCATCGCCCTGATCGCGCTGCCGATGACGATGCTGGTCGTCTCCGGCGAGGTCGACCTGTCGGTCGGCTCCACGGCCGGACTGTCCGGCGCCGTCATGGGCGCCCTGTGGAACAACGGCATGGCGATCGAGACGATCATTCCGCTCTGCCTGGTCCTCGGCGTCGTCTGCGGTCTCGTCAACGGCCTCCTGGTGACCCGGCTCGGCCTGCCCTCCCTCGCCGTCACCATCGGCACCATGGCCGCCTACCGCGGCATCGCCCAGATCGTCCTCGGCTCCGACTCCGTCACCGACTTCCCCACGCACTACCTGGACTTCGGCGCGGGCCGGTTCGGCGAGACGTTCCTGCCGTACGCGGGGCTGCCGTTCGTGGTGCTCCTCGCCCTCGCCGTGGTGGTGCTGCACGCCACCCGCGTCGGGCGCTCGCTCTTCGCCATCGGCGCCGGCGAGGAGGCGGCCCGCTTCTCCGGTGTCCGCGTCAAGCGCCTCAGGCTCTCCATGTTCGTGACGACCGGCGTGCTCTCCGCGCTGACCGGCGTCTTCTGGGCCCTGCACTACGCCAGCGCCCGTTACGACAACGCCACCGGGCTCGAACTCTCCGTCATCGCGGCCGTGTTGCTCGGCGGCATCGACTTCGACGGCGGCAAGGGCACCCTCGGCGGCGCGATCGCGGGCGTCTTCCTGCTCGGCACGCTGCAGAACGTGATGAGCCTGCTCAACGTCTCCGCGCAGTCCCAGATCGTCGTCACCGGCGTCCTCCTGGTGGTCTCCGTGCTCGCCCCGCGCGTCGGCCGCCAGGTCGCGCAGTCCAGGGCCCGGCGCCGAGCAGCCTCCGCCCCGCCGTCCCCGGCCCCCTCGTAGCAACGCGTCCGCGCCCTCGTCCCCGTACCGCCCACCACCTCGTAAGGAACCGCCATGTCCCGGACCGTCACCGCCGGCACCCGCCGGCTCACTGCCGCCCTCGCGGTCACCACCGCGCTCGTCCTCGGCGCCACCGCCTGCGGCGGCACCACCAAGGACGACGCGAACAAGGAGGCGGCCAAGTCCCACGCCGCCGGCAAGGCCGACCCGAACGCGGCGATCAAGAAGGGCCTCACGGTCGCGTTCCTGCCCAAGCAGGTCAACAACCCGTACTTCACCACCTCCGACAACGGCGGCAAGAAGGCCGTCGAGGAACTCGGCTCGACGTACAAGGAGGTCGGCACCAGCAGCGGCACCGACACCTCCGGGCAGGTCTCCTACGTCAACACCCTCACCCAGCAGCAGGCCGACGCCATCGCCGTCTCCGCGCAGGACCCGGGCGCCCTGTGCACCGCGCTGAAGCAGGCCATGAAGAACGGCGTCAGCGTCGTCACCTACGACTCCGACACCAAGGCCGACTGCCGCGACGTCTTCGTCTCGCAGGCCAGTGCCGAGGACCTCGGCCGCACTCAGGTGCAGCAGATGGCGCGGCAGATCGGCGACAAGGGTGAGATCGCGATCCTCTCGGCGGCCCAGACGGCCACCAACCAGAACACGTGGATCGACTACATGAAGGACGAGCTGAAGAAGCCCCAGTACAAGGACATCAAGCTCGTCACGACCGCCTACGGTGACGACGACGCCCAGAAGTCGTTCCAGCAGACGCAGGGGCTTCTCCAGGAGCACCCGAAACTGAAGGGGATCATCTCCCCGACCACGGTCGGCATCAAGGCCGCCGCCCAGTACCTCTCCGGCTCGAAGTACAAGGGCAAGGTCAAGCTGACCGGCCTCGGCACCCCGAACGACATGCGCGCCTACGTCAAGAACGGCACCGTCGACGCCTTCGAACTGTGGGACCCGGCCAAGCTGGGCGCCCTTGCCGCGCACACCGCCGTCGCCCTGGAGTCCGGCCGGATCACCGGCAAGGAGGGCGAGCGCTACCAGGCGGGCGGCCTGGGCGAGTTCACCATCGGCAAGGACGGCGTCGTCTCCCTCGGCAAGCCGACCGTCTTCGACAAGAAGAACATCGACCAGTACAAGTTCTGAGCCGCGCGCGGACGGGAGACGCTCCATGACGGACACGCAGCGCGTCTGCTTCCTGCTCAAGGTCAGGGCCGACCGCATCGACGCCTACCGCGCCCGCCACCAGGACGTGTGGCAGGAGATGCGCCAGGCACTGACCGCGGCCGGCTGGCACAACTACTCGCTCTTCCTGCGCGAGGACGGTCTGCTCGTCGGCTACCTGGAGACGGCCGACTTCGACGCGGCGCGCGCCGCCATGGACGCCACCGGCGTCAATGCCCGCTGGCAGGCCGAGACGGCCGGCTTCTTCGAGGAGCTGGACGGCCGGGCCCCGGACGCCGCCATGCGGCCGCTCACCGAGGTCTTCCACCTTGCCTGAGCGCGGATCGGTCGGCATCAAGGACGTGGCGCGCGTCGCCGGGGTCTCCGTGGGCACCGTCTCCAACGTCCTCAACCAGCCCCACCGGGTCTCCGAACCGACCCGGCGCCACGTCCGGCAGGTCATCGCCCGGCTCGGTTACGTACGCAGCGAGTACGCCCGCCAGCTGCGCGCCGGGCACAGCCGCATCATGGCGCTGCTCGTGCTCGACATGGGCAACCCGTTCTTCGTGGACGTCGCGCGCGGCGCCGAACGGGCCGCGCCCCGCGCCGGGGGGCGCGGGCTGGGGTGGAAAACCCCGCAGAGCGCCCCCACAAATGTATAACACAACATATAAAAAACTTCAACACACCC
>NZ_JBEXOS010000063.1:0-49590 GCF_040611655.1 Streptomyces sp. NPDC006552 | reverse complement strand
TCGACGGTCAGGTCATCGGCGAAGTGCCGGTCGCCAGTGGCGTCGGGCACGTACTTCACAGTGACAACGATCCTCAAGCTCACGCCGGCTCTCCTACTGCAATCGTCTTGTACTTCGCGGCTTTGCTGCTGCGGCTGACAGCACCTTCTTGCAGGCAGCATAGGCGCCTGAAGCGGACTCCTCCGGTCGGGGCGGCCCGCGCTCCGAACGAAATATTACTCGTCAGTACACCCAGTTCCTGCCCACTGAGCAAGCGCTTTGAACTGTGACCTTCCCAACGCTGCGTAACCATGTGGAGCAGGAACTTCCGGGCGTGCCGCTCAGTCGCGCAGCGCGTTGAAGCGGCCCTGGTGGTAGAGGAGCGGGCGGCCGTCTCCCGCCGGATCTCCGCAGACCGCCTCCGCGAGCACGATCCGGTGGTCCCCCGCGGGCACCCGGGCGATGACCTTGCAGACGAGCCAGGCGAGGACGCCGTCGAGGACGGGAACCCCTTCGGGGCCTTCGTGCCAGCGGGTGGGGGCGGCGAAGCGGTCGGCTCCGCTGCGGGCGAACGTGCCGGCGAGGTCGGCCTGGTGCTCGCCGAGTATGTGCACGCCGACATGGCCGGCCTCGGCGACGGTGGGCCAGCTGGAGGCGCCGAGCCCGATGCCGAACGAGATCACCGGGGGTTCGGCGGAGACAGAGGTGAGGGAGGTGGCGGTGAAGCCCACGGGGGCGCCGCCGGCCGCCGTGATCACCGCGACGCCGGCGGCGTGCCGGCGGAAGACCGAGCGGAGGAGGTCGGGGGTGGCGGGCCGGGCGGTGCGCAGGCCGGGCGTGGCCGTCATGGAGCTGTCCTTCTGCCGGAGGGTTCGAGCGGGGTCCGTGGCTGCGTCAGGAGGCAGGACAGCGCGCGCTCGAACAGCGGGCCAGGTCGACGTGGACCCGCCGGCGGAGAAGGAGCTCATGAGGCATACGGTCAGCCTGACGATACGTGGCGCGTGCAGTCAAGCGCGTTCCGTCATCCGGAAACCGCCCCGCCTCTCCGGAAACCGTCACGCCGCCGCTCCTCCTGGTGGGTCCGCCGCTCTCAGACCGCTTGCCCCAGGGCGGCGATGACATCCGCCTTGCGCGGCTGTCCGCTGGCGCGGCGCACCTCGCGGCCGTCCGCCGCCAGGACGAGGACGGTCGGGGTCCGCACGACGCCGGTGCTGCGGACGAGGTCGAGCCGGGCCTCGGCGTCGATCTCGATGTGGGACACGCCGGGGACCAGGGCGGCGACTTCCGCGAGGACGCGGCGCGTGGCCCGGCAGGGGGCGCAGAACGCGCTGGAGAACTGGACGAGCGTGGCCCGCTCCCCCAGCTCGCCGCCCAACTGCTCGGCGTCGAACGTCATTTCACCTGCCGCCATCTCACGCCTCCTGAATTCACCGCTCCCCCGGCAGCGCCAGGCCGTCCCGGCGTATTCCCGAACACGTGACGAGGATCTCGCGCACGGCCGGAACCAAAGCTGGTCACTCGGCCGTTCTTGGGGCACGATCTGCGCAAGCCGGAAAACCTACGGCTGCGTAACTTACCGCTGGGAGCCCCTCTCTCCGGAATCCTCCGGTGGAAACTCCCCTCGGCACTAAGAAGGGTCCACCCCCTCCATGGCAGAGCTCGTCTACCGTCCGGTCATCGGCGCCGCCAGAACGATGTTCAAGGCGCTCGACCTGAAGATCGACTGCAAGGGCTCGGAGAACATTCCGCGTTCGGGCGGAGCCGTCCTGGTCAGCAATCACATCAGCTACCTGGACTTCATCTTCGACGGCCTCGCAGCCCTGCCCCAGAAGCGGCTCGTCCGCTTCATGGCGAAGGAGTCGGTGTTCCGGCACAAGATCTCCGGACCGCTGATGCGCAGCATGAAACACATTCCGGTGGACCGGACCCAGGGCGAGCACGCGTACCAGCACGCTCTGCGCTCGCTGCGCTCGGGCGAGGTCATCGGCGTGTTCCCGGAGGCGACGATCTCCGAGTCGTTCACGCTCAAGAGCTTCAAGACGGGCGCCGTGCGCCTCGCGCAGGAGGCCGGGGTCCCGCTGATCCCGATGGCGCTGTGGGGCACCCAGCGCGTGTGGACCAAGGGGCGCCCGCGCAACTTCAAGCGGCAGCACATCCCGGTGACGATCCGGGTGGGCGAGGCCCTGGAGGCGCCGCGCGACCAGTACGCCGGGGCGATCACCCGCCGGCTGCGCGAGCGGGTGCAGGAGCTCCTCGAAGCGGCGCAGCGCGCCTACCCCGTGCGCCCCAAGGGGCCGGACGACACGTGGTGGATGCCCGCGCACCTCGGCGGGACGGCTCCGACCCCCGAGCAGGTCAGGGCCGCCGAGGCCGGCTGAGACCGCCCGGCTCAGATCGCCGGACGGACGGTGAGCCGCGCGCCGGGGCTGACCTTGCCCAGGAGGTCGGCCAGTTCGGCGCCGGCCGCCTCCAGGCCCGCGTGCCCGCCCATCCCCTCCAGCAGGAACAGGGCGTCGACGGAGGTGTCGGTGAGCCGGGTGCGGGTGCCCTGGCGCCAGTTCCAGCGGCGGCAGGTGACGCCCTCGTCGTCGCACCAGACGACCTCGCCCGGCTCCGGGTGCTCGACGACCTGCTCACCGGCGGCGACGGTCACGAAGCCCTCGGCGCCGGTGGCCCGCAGGAGCCGCATCCCGCCCCGGATGCGGCCGAGGTCCTCGCCGCCGACCGGGATCAGATGGGCGACGCTCACGGCGTTGTAGACGTCCACGAGCGCATTGATGCGCGGCAGGCCGCCGTCGGCGAGGGCCCGCTTGGCGAGCGCCTCCGCGGAGTTGCGCGTGCGGTTGGGCTTGGCACCGAAGGCGGTGTACGCCGCGCGCCAGGCCACCATGTGCGGATCCTCGTGCGGGGCGCGCCCGTCGAGCCGCCCGGCCAGGCGGCGCGCCGCGTCGTCGAGGAGGGCCGCCGTCTGCGGGGTACTGGGCGCGTTGGTGAGTCCGTACGCCTCGATGGCGAGGTGGTGGAAGTCCGGGGCGATCTGGCGGACGTCGTCGCAGACGGTGAGCTGGAGCGGCATGGCCTGCCTTACGGGTCGAGCGAGTCGGGGAGGTGTTCCCAGAGGTAGGGCCGGTCCGGTGAGCGGCGCAGGACGTCGAGCACAGCCGGATGCGGTGCATCGAAGAGTACCGGATAGTCCATCTCATTGGACTCGCCGTCGGGCACCCAGGCCAGCCGCTCCCCGTGCAGCGAGAACTGGGCATCGACGCCCGGTTTGTTGCCCCGCGGGTCCTGCCGGTGCCAGGCGCCGTGGAACCGCACGGCGACCAGGCCGTGGAGGCACCAGCCCGTCCCCGCGTCATGGGTGAGCCGCTGGTAGCACAGGGCCGTGGGGATGTCCTCGGCGCGCAGGAGCGCGGCCAGGGCGTGGGCCTTGGCGTGACAGATCCCGGTGCGCTGCTCCAAGGCGTCGGAGGCCCGCCAGGTGACGCGCGGGTCACCGCTGTCGGCCGAGTGCACGACGGTGTCACGGACGAACTCGTAGGCGGCGCGCGCGTATGCATATGAGTCGGCGGCATCGCGCGCGAGGCGCGCGGCGGTCTCCCGCACCAGCGGATGGTGGTGGTCGATGGCGTCGTCCGCGGCCGTATAGGCCGAAAGATCGGGGTTCTGCTGGATCAAGAGCATGGCACGGGAGCATAGAAACGCGACCGGCCACCGTCAATGGTTTTACGGCCAGTCGCATATCTATGCAGCCATCGGGGTCCGGTGGTTACCGGGCCATCTCCTCCTTGAGCGCCGCGACGAACCCGTCGACGTCCTCCTCGCGGGTGTCGAAGGCGCACATCCAGCGGACGTCGCCGGCCGTCTCGTCCCAGAAGTAGAACCGGTAGCGCTTCATCAGCCGCTCGGAGACGTCGTGCGGGAGGCGGGCGAAGACGCCGTTGGCCTGGACGGGGTGGAGGATCTCGACGCCGTCGACGGCGCGGACGCCCTCGGCGAGGCGCTGGGCCATCTCGTTGGCGTGGCGCGCGTTGCGCAGCCACAGGTCCTTGGCGAGCAGCGCCTCCAGCTGTACGGAGACGAAGCGCATCTTGGAGGCGAGCTGCATGGAGAGCTTGCGCAGGTGCTTCATGTGCCGGACGGCGCCGTGGTCGAGGACGACGACGGCCTCGCCGAACAGCGCGCCGTTCTTCGTGCCGCCGAGGGAGAGCAGGTCGACGCCGGCCGCGTTCGTGAAGGTCCGCATCGGGACGTCCAGGGAGGCGGCCGCGTTGGCTATCCGGGAGCCGTCGAGGTGCACCTTCATGCCGCGCTCGTGGGCGTGGTCGCAGATCGCCCGGATCTCGTCCGGCGTGTAGAGCGTGCCCAGCTCGGTGGATTGCGTGATCGAGACGACCTGCGGCATCGCCCGGTGCTCGTCGTCCCAGCCGTAGGCCTGGCGGTCGATGAGGTCGGGGGTCAGCTTGCCGTCGGGGGTCGGGACGGTGAGGAGCTTGAGGCCGCCCATCCGCTCGGGGGCGCCGCCCTCGTCGACGTGGATGTGCGCGGACTCGGCGCAGATCACCGCGCCCCAGCGGTCGGTGACCGCCTGGAGCGCGACGACGTTGGCCCCGGTGCCGTTGAAGACCGGGAACGCCTCGGCGCTCGGCCCGAAGTGGCTGCGGACGACCTGCTGGAGGTGGTCCGTGTAGTCGTCCTCGCCGTACGCGACCTGGTGCCCGCCGTTGGCCAGGGCCAGCGCGGCCATGATCTCGGGGTGGGCCCCCGCGTAGTTGTCGCTGGCGAAGCCCCGGACCGTGGGGTCGTGGTGCCGGCGGGCATCGGTCTTCGGAGGGTTCACGGCTTCTCGGTCAGCCACAGACGGGTCCCGTTCACTTCGGCGGCGGGCCGGTTCCAGACGTCGGCGACGGCCTCGGCCAGCTCCTCGACGTCGGTGAAGCCCGCGAACTTCGCATGGGGGCGCTCGGCGCGCATCGCGTCGTGCACCAGTGCCTTCACCACCAGGATCGCAGCCGCCTGGCGGGGTCCGGCATCGCCCCCCGCCTTGCGGAAGGCGTCCCCGAGGGCGAGCGTCCACGCCTCGGCCGCGGCCTTGGAGGCGGCATACGCGGCGTTGCCCGCGGTCGGCTTGCTCGCGCCCGCGGCGCTGATCAGCAGGTAGCGGCCGCGGTCGGAGCGGCCGAGGCCCTCCTGGAAGGCGAGCGAGGTGTGCTGCACCGTGCGGATCAGGAGCTTCTCCAGCAGGTCCCAGTCGGCAAGGTCGGTCTCGGCGAAGTTCTTGCTGCCGCGCCAGCCGCCCACGAGGTGGACCAGGCCGTCGACGCGGCCGAAGTCCTTCTCGACGCGGGCGGCCCACTCGCGGGTGGCCGCCAGGTCGAGCAGGTCGACGGTGTCGCCGATGACGGTGGCGCCGCCGTGCGCGTACCGCGCCGCGTCGACGGCCTCGGCCAGCCGCTCGGGGTCGGCGTCGGAGCCGACGACCGTGGCCCCGGCCTCCGCGAGCCGCTTGAGCGTGGCGCGTCCGGCGGGCCCGGCGGCGCCGGCGACCGCGATCACGGCGCCGTCCAGCGGGTCTCCGGCGGCGCCGGTGAGGTGGGTCTCGGTCATGGCGGTCGCCTCCTGTGCGGGCTTGCTCATGCGGCGACCCGCTCGCCGTCCGTGGCGCGGATCCCCTTGGTCGACGCGATGACGCTCTTCAGCTTCTTGGACAGGGCCTCATAGAACATGCTGAGCGGAAACTCGTCCGGCAGCACCTCGTCCACGAGCTTGCGCGGGGGCAGGCTGGTGTCCAGGGCGTCGGGGCCCTTGGCCCAGCGGGAGCCGGGGTGCGGGGCGAGATAGGCCGACACGAGGTCGTAGGCGGCGAACCAGTGCACGAGCTTGGGGCGGTTGATGCCGTCGCGGTAGAGCGTCTCGATCTCGCCGCAGAGCTGGTTGGTGACCTCGGGGGCGCGCTGCCAGTCGATGTGCAGCTTGTTGTCGGTCCAGCGGACGACGTCGTGCTTGTGCAGGTAGGCGAAGAGCAGCTGGCCGCCGAGCCCGTCGTAGTTGCGCACCCGCTCGCCCGTGACGGGGAAGCGGAACATCCGGTCGAACAGCACCGCGTACTGGACGTCACGGCCCTGCGGGACGCCGTCGGCCTCCAGCTTCACGGCCTCCTTGAAGGCGGTGAGGTCGCAGCGCAGCTCCTCCAGGCCGTACATCCAGAACGGCTGGCGCTGCTTGATCATGAACGGGTCGAAGGGCAGGTCGCCGTGGCTGTGCGTGCGGTCGTGGACCATGTCCCACAGCACGAACGCCTGCTGGCAGCGGTCCTGGTCGCCGACCATCTCCGCGATGTCCGCGGGCAGTTCGACCCCGAGGATGTCCACGGCGGCCTCGGTGACACGGCGGAAGCGGGCCGCCTCGCGGTCGCAGAAGATGCCGCCCCAGGAGAAGCGCTCGGGGGCCTCGCGCACGGCGATCGTCTCGGGGAAGAGCACCGCCGAGTTCGTGTCGTAGCCCGAGGTGAAGTCCTCGAAGGTGATGCCGCAGAAGAGCGGGTTGTCGTAGCGCGTGGCCTCCAGCTCGGCGAGCCACTCGGGCCAGACCATGCGCAGCACGACGGCTTCCAGATTGCGGTCCGGGTTCCCGTTCTGCGTGTACATCGGGAAGAGGACCAGGTGCTGGAGGCCGTCCCGGCGCTGCGCGGCGGGCTGGAAGGCGAGGAGCGAGTCGAGGAAGTCCGGGACCCGGTAGCCGTCGTCGGCCCAGCGGCGCAGGTCGCGCAGGAGCGCCTCGTGGTACGCCGCGTCGTGCGGCAGCAGCGGGGCCAGCTCGGCGACCGCGGATATGACGCGGTCCACGGCCAGCCCGGCGGCGGACCGCTCGGGGGCGCCCTCGGCGTCGAAGTCGATCGACCCGTCCTTGTCCTGCCAGGTCCTGATCTCCTCCACGGCACCCTTGAGCACGGGCCACGCCGGGTGGTCCACCACCCTGTCGCCGACCTGTCGAGCCGAAGGAACGGTTTCCTCCGTACCCGCCTGCACAAGAATTTCCGTCATGACCCATCCTCCACGGGAGAACCTCGCGTCAGGACACCGTATGCGTCCGGGCTTCTCCGAGACAAGGGGGGCCTCGGGAAATTATCCTGCGCGACCCCCTGCTCCACCGCCGTTTTTCCTGTTTCCTGGCTGTGAAACGATGATGTCCGCCACATCCACCCGGGCCCGCCAGGACCGGCGAAGATCCTTGGGCCGGGTGCCGGAACTAGGCTGAGCCCCCGTCCCCGAACGTCAGGAGCGCCGCCGTGTCCGAGCCCGTACCGCCGCCGTACCCGTACCGCGACAGCGACCGGCCGGACGCGGCGCCCGCGCCGCACCCGCTGCTCGCGCCCGTGCTCGGGCTGCTGGGGAGCTGGCGCGGCCGGGGGCGCGGCGGGTATCCCACGATCGACGGGGAGTTCGCGTACGCGCAGGAGGTCACCTTCCAGCACGACGGGCGGCCCTTCCTGCGGTACGAGGCCCGGGCCTGGCTGCTCGACGGCGACGGGGCTCCGCTGCGGCCGGCCGCGCGGGAGAGCGGCTGGTGGCGGCTGCGACCCGAGGGCCGTCTGGAGGCGCTCATCACCCAGCCCACCGGCATCGCGGAGATCGCGGTCGGTCACGCGTCCGGGGCCGCGGTCGACCTCACGACCGACAGCGTGGCGCTCACGCCCACGGCCAAGGAGGTCGAGGGGACCCGGCGCCGCTACACGCTGGCCGACGCCGACACCCTGGAGTTCACGCACGACCTCGCCGCGGTCGGGCAGCCGTTGCAGCACCATCTGTCCGCCCGGCTGCGGCGCGTCAACTCCCTTGCGGACCCCGCCCGGTGACGCGGGCCGTTAGGCTCGGACACCCCGCGCGCGGCGAGCACGCGGGCAGCTGAGCCGCCAGCGACGGAAGCGAGACCACCTTGAACTTCCTCACCATCGGGCACCGCGGAGCCATGGGTGTCGAACCCGAGAACACCCTGCGCTCCTTCGTCGCCGCCGAGCGGGCGGGACTCGACCTCATCGAGCTCGATCTGCACCTGAGCAAGGACGGCGCGCTCGTCGTCATGCACGACGCCGACGTGGACCGCACCACGGACGGCACGGGCCCGATCGCCGAGAAGACGCTCGCGGAGCTGCGGACGCTGGACGCCGGGCGCGGCGAGCGGGTGCCGGTCTTCGAGGAGGTCCTCGACGCGGTGGCCTCCCCGCTGCAGGCGGAGATCAAGGACACGGCCGTGGCCCGGGCCCTCGCGGAGGTGCTGCTCCGCCGCGACCTCGTCCACCGGGTCGAGGTGATCTCCTTCCACGACGAGGCCCTGGCGGAGATCGCGCGGCTCGTGCCGGGGGTGCGCACCGCCCTCGTCGCCAGCCGCTACGGCACGGACGTGGTCCAGCGGGCCCGGGCCGTGGGCGCCACCGCCCTCGTGCTGAACATCCGGCGCCTGACGCAGGAGATCGTGGAGCACGCCCGCAAGGCCGACCTGCGGATCATCGGCTGGGTGGTGAACACCCAGGACGACCTGCGGCTGGTGCGCGCGCTCGGCCTGGACGGGGCGACCACCGACTACCCCGAGATCAAGCGCACCGGCCGCTTCACCGCCTGATCCCTCAGGCCAGCGGCTTGACCAGCAGCTCGAACCGCAGATCCGGACGCTGCGGGATCCCGAAGCGCTCGTCGCCGTACGGGAAGGGGCTCATCTGTCCCGTACGGCGGTAGCCGCGCCGCTCGTACCAGGCGATGAGCTCCTCGCGGACGGAGATCACCGTCATGCGCATCTCGCGCACGCCCCAGGTCGCGCGCGCCGTCCGCTCCGCCTCCGCGATGATCACTTTGCCGAGACCCGCGCCCTGGAGGGCGGGGCTGACGGCGAACATGCCGAAGTAGGCGTGGTCGCCGCGGTGCTCCAGCTGGCAGCAGGCGACGAGGGCCCCGTCCCGCTCGACCGTGAGCAGCCGGCTCTCCGCCGCCTCGACGACGTCGAGCACGCCCTGCGGGTCGGTCCGCTGCCCCTGAAGGATGTCCGCCTCCGTGGTCCAGCCTGCCCGGCTGTCGTCCCCGCGGTAGGCCGACTCGATGAGCGCGACGAGCGCGCCGACGTCGGCCGCGGTGGCCTCGCGGAAGCTCAGGCCGTCGGTGGCGGGGTGCGGGGCGGCGGTCATGGGCGGCTCTCCGATCGCGTACGGGTCCGGTGCCTGTCGGCGCCGTCGAGGTTAACCCGGTCGCACTACTGTGCATCGTCATGGTTCACGTACTGAGCAGCAGGGTTCTCATCCGGCCCGGCGACCCCGAGCGGTCGCGGGCGTTCTACGGCGAGGCGCTGGGCCTCGCCGTCTACCGGGAGTTCGGCACCGGGCCCGAGCGGGGCACGGTGTACTTCCTCGGCGGCGGCTTCCTGGAGGTGTCGGGCCGCGCCGAACCCCCCGTGGAACCGGCGTTGCGGCTGTGGTTGCAGGTGCCGGACGTGCACGCGGCGCACGAGGAGCTGGTGGCGCGGGGCGTGCCGGTGCTGCGTGAGCCGCTGACGGAGCCGTGGGGCCTGGTGGAGATGTGGATCGCCGATCCGGACGGCACCCGGATCTGTGTGGTGGAGGTCCCCGAGGAGCATCCGATCCGCTTCCGGCCGGGCATCTGACGTGCGGTGACCCGCGGCCCGTCGCAGGATGGCGTGGTGTCAGGGGATTCGGCGGCGCCGATCCGGATACATGACCGGGAGCGCTCCTCGCCTGTCCGTACACCGTCCAGCTCAGGAGAGATCCGAACCATGACCGCTCCCCGTACCTCGACCGTGCCCCGGATCCTGATCATCGGCGGTGGGTTCGCCGGCATGGAGTGCGCCCACAAGCTGGAGAAGGAGCTGAAGCCCGGAGAAGCCGTGCTGAAGCTCGTCAGTCCGATGGACCATCAGCTGTATCTGCCGTTGCTGCCCCATGTGGCGTCCGGTGTGCTGACCCCCCAGTCGGTCGCGGTGCCGCTGCGCCGGATGCTGCGGCGCACCTCCATCATCCCCGGCGGCGCCATCGGCGTGGACCCGAAGGCCAAGGCCGTCGTCGTCCGCAAGATCAACGGCGAGTGCGTGGTGGAGCACTACGACCATCTGGTGCTGACGCCGGGCAGTGTGACGCGGCAGTTCGACATTCCCGGGATCGAGGAGCACGCGGTCGGCGTCAAGACGCTCGCCGAGGCCGCCTGGATCCGGGACCACGTCATCTCGCAGCTGGACCTCGCGGCGGCCAGTTCCGACCCGGCCGAGCGGGAGGCGCGGCTGCAGTTCGTGGTGGTGGGCGGCGGCTACGCCGGCACCGAGACGGCCGCGTATCTGCAGCGGCTGACCACGTCGGCGGTGAAGCGCTACCCCGGTCTCGACCCGCGCGACATCAAGTGGCACCTGATCGACGTGGCTCCCAAGCTGATGCCGGAGCTGGGCCCGCGCCTCGGCGACAAGGCGATGGCGATCCTCCAGCAGCGCGGTCTGCACGTCTCGCTCGGGGTGTCGGTCGCGAAGGTCACCGAGGACCGGGTGACGCTGACCGACGGGCGTGAGCTGCCCTGCCACACCCTGATCTGGACGGCGGGGGTCGCGCCGAGCCCGCTGGTGGCGACGCTGGAGGCGGAGACGCTCAAGGGACGGCTCGTCGTCACCCCCGAGCTGACCGTGCCGGGGCTCGACGGTGTCTTCGCGCTCGGCGACGCCGCGGCCGTGCCCGACCTCGTCAAGGGCGGTGACGCGATCTGCCCGCCGACCGCGCAGCACGCGATGCGGCAGGGCTGGGCGGCGGCGCGCAATGTGCTCGCGGCCGTCCGCGGGACGCCGATGACGCCGTACCGGCACAAGGACCTCGGGCTCGTCGTCGACCTCGGCGGCATCCAGGCGGTGTCGAAGCCGATGGGCGTCCAGCTCACCGGGCTGCCCGCGCAGGTGGTGGCGCGCGGCTACCACCTGGGGGCGCTGCGGACCCTCACGGCGCGCTTCCGTACGGCGGCGAACTGGGGGCTGAACGCGCTGGCGGGCGACGACTTCGTGCGGACGGGCTTCCAGCGCAACCGGCCCGCGACGCTCAAGGACTTCGAGATGACGGACGCGTACCTGTCGCCGGAGGAGATCCGCAAGGTGCTGGCCGCGCAGGTCGCGGGGCGGTCGATGGCCCCGCAGAAGCCGGAGCTGCCGATCAACTGAACCCGCCGCGGCGGGTCAGGCCCGGGGGCCGCCCAGGCGGCCTTCGAGCTGGGAGAGCAACTCCCCGAGCAGCGCGCTGAGTTCCGTGTCGCGACCGCCGTCGAGCCCGCCGAGCACGGTCGCCTCGTACGCCAGCTGGCGGGGCAGTACCTCGTCGACGAGGGCGCGTCCCTCGTCGGTGAGGCTCAGATGGGAGACCCGCCGGTCGCGGGTGTCCCCGCGGCGGGCCACCAGGCCCCGCTCCTGCAACTGCTTGAGCCGCTTCGTGACGGCGGCGCCCGAGGAGAACGTCTCGCGCGCCAGATCGCCGGGGGTCAGCTCCCGGCCGGTGCGGCGCAACGTGCCGAGGAGGTCGAACTCGGCCCGGGTCAGCCCCGCGTGCCGCAGCGGCGCGTCCTCGGCCTGCTGGAGCAGGGCCGCGCACCGGTTGATCCGGCCGATGATCTCCATCGGGGCGGTGTCGACGTCCGGGCGCACGGCCTGCCACTGCTGTACGACCGAGGAGACGGTGTCGGGCGGCCGCGCCGCCGCCGTCTCGGCTTCCCTGCTCATGCTGCCTGCCCGGACCTTCCTCGACCGATACCGCTATCCGCGGGCGCCGCTCGGGTCGCCCGCCGTCCGTCCAGTCTCCCCGACGGCGGCCGGTCCGGGCGGCTGCCTGCGGACCGTCGCCGCGAGCGTACGGTGTCCGGCGCGCTCGGCCTCGACCACCCGCTCCTGCGGCAGCGCCCGCTGCCACCACTCACCGGCCGCCGTGTCGGCGGCGGCACGCAGCTCCACCAGGGCCGCGGCGAGCGAGCGGCGGGCCGATTCCAGGGCGGCGGGCGCGGGCGCGGGCGCCGCGAGCGTCCGCTCGGCGGCGGCGTGGGCGGCGGCGACGCGGGTGAGGGCCGCCTCGATGTGGTCGCCGGCGCGCCGGTTGGTCACGGCGACGGCGGCGACGACGCCGAGGAGGGCGCCGACCAGCGTGTCGATCACCCGGTCGGTGATCAGTTCGGTGGGTTCCTGGAACCGGGCGAACTCGGTGACGAGCAGCGCCATCGGCGTCACGCAGAGGCTGCCGAGCCAGTAGTTGCGGGTGATGAGCGCCTCGGCCCCGAAGCTGAAGGCCATGCAGCACAGCACCAGCGCGAGGGGGCTGAGGTGGGCGAGCGGGACGACGGCGGCGAAGACGAGCACCCCGGCTAGGTTGCCGACGACGCGCTGGACGCCGCGGTTCCAGGTCAGCGTCACGTTGGCCTGGTAGAGCGAGGCGGCGGTGACCAGGGCCCAGTAGGGGCGGCCGATGCCGAGGGCGAGCGAGGCGTATCCGGCCAGGGCGCAGCCGAGGGCGGTGCGCAGGGCGACCGGGAGCAGCGGCGAGCCGGGGCCGAGCCGCCGCCACCACGGCGCCTCGCTCGCCCGTTCGACCTCCGCGCCGAGCAGTTCGTCGTCGGTCCCGGCGATCCGGGCGGGTCGCGGTACGGCGCCGGTGCCGCGCAGCCCGGCGGCCCAGGCGCGCAGCTGTGCGGCGTCCGCGTCGCCCGGCGCGGCGAGGGCCACCTCCGCCCGTACCACCAGCCGTTCCAGGGCGCGCCGCGTGGCGCTGCGGGCGCCGGTGGCCAGCAGGGACTGCCAGGCCGCGTGCACGGCAGCGGCGGCGGCGCCGCGGGCGGACGCGTGGCCGGGCCGCTCCGCGTGGGCCGCGGCCGCGTTCAGGGCGCGGGCGGTGGCGCGCCGCTCCGGGCCGTGGGGGCGGACGAGCACGGGGGCCATGCCGACGAGCCAGGCGACGGCGCCGGCCCCGAGGGTGAGGGCGAGGTGCCCCGGCACCTGGCCGATGGTCTGCGGCGCGAAGAGCGACGCGGAGCTGATGAAGGTGAAGATCAGATGTCCGGGCGGACCGATCCGGGTCGCGTCGCAGAGGGTCTTCTGCGCGGCGGCGAGCAGGGCGCCGATCGCGACGAGGGCCGCCGCGGAGGAGACGAACGACGCGGCGACGAGGGCGACGGCGACGCTCGCGACCATCCCGGCGACCACGCCGGCCAGGGCCCTGGCGCGGGCCGCGTAGGGCAGGTTGTGCCCGTACAGGGCGCAGAAGCTGCCGGCCATCGTGTACATCATCAGGTCGAGCCGGCCGAGGGCGAGCAGCGTCAGGTTCGGCAGCGCGGCGGAGGCGACGACGCTCGTCGCGGGTTTGAACCAGATGTCCGAGGGCTTGTTCGCACGCAGCACTCCCGCCAGCGGGAGCCGAGGCCGGCGGACGGAGGTGCGCGGGGAGGGAGAAGCGGGCGGTGTACTGCTCATACCCAGAACCTTAGCAGGTGTTTTACCTGTAAAATATGCGACGTGGGCCACTCCCCCGGGACCGGGGGCGCCGCCGCGCGACCGCGCGTGCTTCCCTGCGCCGCCATAAGCCCCCGTATGCCGGGGCATCTCCCCCTGAGCCGCAGAGACTGAGGGGGGACCCGGGGTGCACGGACCGCTGTCGGCCGCCTGGCTGCTCGTCGCCCTGTGCGCGGCGAGCGGCGCGTACTGCCTGCTGCGGCTGCGCAGCGGGGTCGAGGAGCAGCGCCGTGCGGCGGGCGACGAGGCTTTCATGGGGTTCGGGATGGCGCTGATGGCGGTGCCGGCCGCCGTCCTCGCACCACCGCCCTGGGCCTGGCTGCTCTACGCGGCCGTGTTCGGGGCCGCCGCCCTGCGGGCCCTGTGGGCGGCCCGGCGCGGGGCGCACCACCTGCACCATCTGATGGGCACCCTGGCCATGGCGTACATGGCCGCCGGGATGGCGGCCCGCCCGGCGGCGCACGCCCACCACGGCGCGGCGGGCACCCCGGTGCTCACCGGGGTGCTGCTCGGGTACTTCGCGGTGTACGTCCTGTGGGCGGGGGCCCGCCTCGTCCCCGCCGCTCCGGCGGGCCCGGCCGGCTCGACCGGCTCGGCCTTCGCCGGCTGGGGCGACCGGCCCGAACTGGCGCGGGCCTGCCGGCTCTCGATGGGGATCGGGACGCTGGCGATGCTGCTGACGATGTAGTCCGGCGGGAAGCCGCCTCGCGTGGCCCCGTCGCGCCCCGAACCAAACCGTGTCGTAGGTCACTTGGCGCGCGAGATCATATCGCCGTGCCGCCCCGCCTCATAGGCTGACGGCCATGACGGTCCCCGTAGCGCTGTTGCTGCTCGGCGCCCTTCTCGCCCTGGTCGCCCCGCGCCTTCTGGCGCGCGCCGACTGGCCCGAGCGGGAGCCGGTCGTCGCGCTGTGGGTCTGGCAGTGCGTGGTGGCGGGCGTCCTGCTCTGCTGCACCCTGTCGATGGCGCTGAGCGCGGCCTCGGCGTGGCAGGCGGTGCGCGGCCACCTGTTCGCTCCGGCGCCGCACGCCGTGGTGGACGCGTATGCGCTGCGCACCACCGGGCCGTGGGCGGCAACCGTCGCCGTGGCGCTCGCGCTCGGCGGGGTGTGGACCGCCGCCATGCTGATCCGCGAGGTGCGCCGGGCGCGGACGCGGCGCGGCACACGGCGGGCCGAACTGCTGGTGCGCGCGCCGCTGTTGCCGGGCGAGGAACCGGGCCCGGACCGGCTCGTGGTCCTGGAGGGCGAGCGGCCCGACGCGTGGTGGCTGCCCGGACAGCGGCCCCAACTGGTCATCACCACCGCCGCGTTGCGCCGCCTGAAGGGGCGGCAGCTGGACGCGGTGCTCGCGCACGAGAGGGGGCACGCCCGGTGGCGGCACGACTGGCTGCTGCACTGCTCGGGCGCGCTGGCCACCGGCTTCCCGCAGGTGCCGGTCTTCGCCGCGTTCCGCGACCAGATGCACCGACTGGTCGAGCTGGCCGCCGACGACGTGGCCTCGCGCCGCTTCGGCCGGCTCACCATCGCGCTGGCGCTGGTCGAACTCAACGAGGACCGGGGCGTCTTCGGCCCCTGCCCGACGCCGCACACGCACGTCCCGCAGCGGGTGCACCGGCTGCTCACCCCGCCCTCGCGGCTGACCCCGGCCCGCCGTCTGCGGCTCACCGCAGCGGCCGCCCTGGTCCCGCTGGCTCCGCTGCTGGTGGCCTTCGTACCGGGACTGCGCGCGTTGGGATAGTGTGCGCCGCCCGTTTCGGGTGAGGATCTCCTGCATGCACCCGGCGCGAACCGACTCCCCGCCCCGGTCGCGCGCCCCGCTCACCGCGGCGCTCGCGACCGCCTGCCTCCTCCTGCTGGTCCTCGTGGCGGCCGGCTGGCGGCCCCTGCTGGACCTGGACACCTCGCTCGTGCGGTCCCTGCACCGCAGAGCCGTGGAGGAACCCGACCTCACCCACGCCGTCCGCATTCTCTCCGACTGGGTGTGGGACCCCTGGACGATGCGGGCCGGGTGCGCGGTGCTCGTCGTCCTCGTGGTGTGGCGGCGGCGAGACCGGGTGCTCGCGGCGTGGCTGGTGGCGACCTGCGCGCTGGGCACCCTCGTCCAGCAGGTGCTGAAGGCGGCCGTCGACCGGGACCGGCCGGTCTGGAGCGATCCGGTGGACTCGGCGCACTTCGCCGCGTTCCCCTCGGGCCACGCCATGACCGCGACGGTCGTCTGCGGGCTCGCGCTGTGGCTGCTGCGCCGGTACGGGGCCGGGTCCGCCCTCTGGGGCGCGGCGCTCGCCGTCTCGGTGGTGTCGGTGCTCGGCGTGGGCGTGACCCGGCTCTGGCTCGGGGTGCACTGGCCCTCGGACGTGCTGGGCGGCTGGCTGCTCGGGGCGCTGACGGTACTGCTGTCCACGACGGCGTACGAGAAGTGGCGTGGCCCGGAAGCCGCCCTTGCTCCACGGCTGCGCGGGACCGCAGGATCGGACGCATGACCATCAAAGCGGTGCTCTTCGACTTCTCCGGGACGCTCTTTCGCGTCGAGTCCACCGCCTCCTGGCTGCGCGCGGCGCTCGACGCGACGGGGGTGACGCTCTCCGACGCCGAGTTCACGCAGGCGGCGCGAGCGTTGCGGGAGGCCGGGGCACTGCCCGGGGGCACGACCGGCCCCGGCCCGGTCCCCGGCCACCTCGCGGAGCTGATGGCGGTGCGCGATGTGGACGCGACCCGGCACCGCGCCGCGTACACCGGCCTGGCCCGCGAGGTGCCGCTCCCCGACGACCGGCTCTACGACGCGCTGTACGACCGCCACATGCTCCCCGCCGCGTGGCACCCCTACCCCGACGCGCTCGACGTGCTGACGGCACTGCGCGAGCGCGGCCTGCCGGTGGCCGTCGTCAGCAACATCGGCTGGGACCCGCGCCCCGTCTTCGTGGCGCACGGTCTGGACCGGTACGTCGACGCGTACGTCCTGTCCTACCGGTACGGCGTCACGAAGCCGGACCCGCGCCTGTTCCGGGCCGCGTGCGAGGCGCTTGGCGTGGCCCCGGGCGACACCCTGATGGTCGGCGACGACCGCCGGGCCGACGGCGGGGCCGCGGCGCTGGGCTGCGCGGTGCACTTCGTGGACCATCTGCCGGTCGAGGGGCGGCCGGACGGGTTGCGCGGGGTGCTGAAGGCGGTCTGAGCGGGCCGGCTCCCCGGCCGGGCGGGCTCGGGGCTGTCTCCGGCCGCCAGTTGCGGGCGAACGGGCCCGGAATGACTGCACCGACGCGATCCGAGGAAGCGCACCTCGATTCTCACGCCGCGTCAAAGGCCGCCAGCAGGCGCTCGTACGCCGCCTTCGGCCGCAGGGCCGCGTCCCACGGCAGGGAATCGGCCGTGCGCGCCGGGTAGGTCCCGGTGTCGGCGGTGGAACCGTACCGGTCGGTGAATCCCCAGGTGGAGAACGATGTGCAGTTCGGCTCCTCCAGGCAGACCCGCAGCTTGCCCGCCATCTCGTCAGCCTGGGTCTGCCGCCCGTCCTCCTCGTCCTCGCCTATGGGGACGTCCATCTCCGACACCCGCGCCTGAACCCCGACCTCTGCCAGATCCCGCACATGGCTGCGGAAGGTCTCGGGGTCGGTGCGGTCGCCAGGTGCGTACTCATGGTTCTGGAAACCCACGCCGTCGATCGGTACGCCACGTCCCTTGAGCCGCTTGACCAGATCGTAAAGGGCGTCCCATCGCTCACCTTCCTCCTCGACCCCGTATTCGTTGAGGAACAGCCGTGCCGTCGGATCGGCCCGGTGGGCGGCCCTGAACGCCTCGTCGATGTACTCCTCTCCCATGGCCTCGAACCAGGGGCTCTGTTCGGAGCGCAGACCGAGATCTCCGTCGGTGTAGCTCCTGTCGTCGTCGGACATGGGCTCGTTGACCACATCCCATTCCGCGACCTTTCCTTTGAAGTGCCCGGCGACCACGGCGATGTGCCGGAGCATGGTCCGGCGCACCTCCTCGGGGTCGTCGTTCTCCCGCATCCAGCGGGGCAGAGCCTCGTGCCAGACGAGGGTGTGCGCGTGCACCTTCATGCCGTTCGCGCGGGCGAAGCGTACGAGGAGGTCCGCGTCGCGGAAGTCGTAGACGCCGCGGCGCGGGTGGAGGAACTGTGGCTTGAACGCGTTCTCCGGAGTGAGCATGGAGAACTGGCTCCCTGCGAGCGCCCGGTAGCGTGCGTCGGTCAGCAGCGGGTTCTCGGCCAGGGCGGCGCCGATGTCGAACGGCCGCCCCACGTCCGCGGCCCGCGCACGCAGCGAGTCGTCGGACTGCTCCTGGCGTAGCCGCGGCGCCTTGATCACGCGGAGCGAGTCACCGCTCTCCGCCCGCGCGGTCAGTTGCGTCAGGCGCCATCCCTCGCGGTGCTCGTCCTCGCCCGCGTCCGCCTCAAGACCGAACCAGACAGTGCCCTCGGCGAACACCCCCGGGTCCCGCACGGTTCCCAGTCGCCGCCCGTCGGCTGTTACGCGGAAGGTGTCGCCGATGCTCGACACGGCGAGCGTCACCGTCCCGCGGCAGGCGCAGTCGAAATCCTCGGAGGTGGCCGGCTCATCGCCCTCGCCGTCCCATATCTGTACCCTCACGTGTCCGCCGGCGGTCACGCCGACGCGGAGTGAGGGACGCTCCTGCCGCCACTCGTCATAGATGACCGGTACCCGTCCGTACAGCCGCAGCCATGACCCGCCGTCATCGTCACCCACACCGGACATGCGCGCGGTGACGGTGAAATCGCCGTCCGACCTGAGATGCGGGCCGGCCAGGTTCAGCGGGGGGTTGGGCCGGCCGCCGGAGGAGTCCTGCTCCACGATGCGCCGATCCAGTGCACTGACCCGCAGGACGTCGTTCCGCTCGGTGGTGCCCGGCAGCTGCGTCCAGTCGTGGTTCCGCAGCAGGTCCTCGTCGTTTCCACCGCCCGCGTCTGCGCCCCGCGCCGTACACCCGGCCGCCACCACCATGACGAGCAGCACGGCGGTCAGCCGCTGCCACGTCCCCCCACCAAGGACCACGGTCGCTCCCACTCTCTTGTCCGAGACGAGATCAACGCCTCGAAACCGGGCCACAGTTCATCACGCATGAGGTACGACAGCCTCATGGGGCATGTCCCAGCTCGGGTGGCGGAGCGGGCCGGATCGTCCCGGCCTGCGCGCGAGGCGCGTCAAAGACATGTGTGCCGGCGAGGTGGGACGGGCGGACGAGCCGCGGCCGGGCCGCCCTGAGTCAGAACGGGTACTCGGCGAAGCAGGGCGTACGCAATCGACCCGCTGAGCGCGCTGGTCGGCACTGCGGTTTCCCCTCAGGCCGCACCGGCACCGTCCGGAGGCCGGCAGGGCCGTGGCGCGGCCGTATTCGGACGATCCCCCGCGTCGCCCGAATACGGCCGGCCCACCCGTGCACACCGCACCCAGGAGGCCGGCGGCCGGGACGCGTTGAGTATAGTTGGCTGAGAGCCAGTCAACGCAGGAGTCAAGGATGTCCCCCCGAAGCGCATCGGTCAATGAGGAGTTGCGCCGGCGTTCCCGGGAGCGGCTCCTGCAGGCGACACTCGAACTCGTCGGGGAGCGCGGGTACGACGCGACGACGCTCGGCGACATCGCGGACCGGGCGGGCTCCGCACGCGGTCTGGTCTCGTACTACTTCCCCGGGAAGCGGCAGTTGTTGCAGTCCGCCGTGCACCGGCTGATGCACCGGACCCTCGAAGAGGCCCTGGAGTGCGAGCCGTCGACGCAGGACGGGGACGAGCGCCTCGCCCGGGCCGTCGACGCGATCCTGGGGCTCGCCCGGGACCAACCCGTGCTGATGCGCACGCACATGGCGGGCATCCTGCAGGCCGAGGGGTTCGTGCAGTGCCCGGAGCAGCAGCGGCTCGCGGCGCTGCTGCGCGACACCGTCGTACGGCACGGGACGCTCGACGTCGACCGGGACTATCCGCTGCTGCGCGCCGTGCTGATGGGCGCGGTCTTCGCGATGCTCGTGCCGGGCGCACCGATGCCGCTGGTGACGCTGCGCACCGAGTTGTTCGAGCGGTACGGGCTGGAGTGGGAGCGGGGCTTCCCGCCGGGCGACGGTGACGACGAGCCGCCCGGCGCGAGCGCGGCGCACGGCCGGACGGCAGACTTCTCCCGCTACTTCGAGCGGCCGCGCCCGGCCGCCGACGAGGACGGCCGGGCCACGGAGCCGCGTCAGCCGAAGTAGTCGGGCTGCGTCTGGACGTTCAGCTCGCCCATGCGGACCCGCTGCGCCGGGTCCGTCCGCCGGTCCTTGACCTTCAGGACGTCGAAGCCCTTCTGGATGTCGTTCGAGTAGATGTAGCCGTTGTAGTAGTACGCCGACCAGGAGCCGCCGAGGGTCAGTGTGTCGGTGGTCAGCGGGCCGCGCTCGAAGTAGCCGATCTCCTTGGGCCGGGTGGAGTCCGTGAAGTCCCAGACGGAGACACCGCCCTGGTACCAGGCCTGGACCATGAGGTCCTTGCCCTTGACCGGGATGAGCGAGCCGTTGTGGGCGACGCAGTTCTCGGTGTCGGCCTGGTGGCGCGGGATCTTGAAGTAGCTGCGGAAGACGAGCTTGCGCTTGTCGCCCTTGCCGGTGATGTCGTAGATGCCGTCCGCGCCGCGGTCGGGGCCGGTCGCGGCGTTGCAGGTGGCCGCACCGCCGCCACCCAGCTCGTCGGTGAAGACGACCTTGTTCGCCTTCTGGTTGAAGGTCGCCGAGTGCCAGAACGCGAAGTTCACGTTGTCCTGGACCTGGTCGATGACCTTGGGACGGGCCGGGTCCTTGATGGAGAACAGGATGCCGTCGCCCATGCAGGCCCCGGCGGCCAGGTCCTGGGAGGGCAGCACCGTGATGTCGTGGCAGCCGGTGGTCTTGGAGACGCCGGGGTTGACGGGCCCGCCCGGGTTGCCGCCGCCGTCCGCGCCCTCACCGGGGAACAGCACGGGGAAGTTGACCACGGCCGCCTTCTGCGGGGCCTTGCGCGGCACCTTGATGACCGAGATGCCGTCGTGCGGCGGCTGGCAGTCGGGGAAGGTCGCGCTGGGCGAGTACGAGGAGACGTAGATGTAGACGTCCTTCTTCTCCGGCACCAGCGTGTGCGTGTGCGAGCCGCACGCGGTCTCGACGGCGGCGACGTACTTCGGGTTCCGCTTGTCGCTGATGTCGAAGACCTTCATGCCCTCCCAGGACGACTTCTCGGTCGCCGGCTGAGTGGTGGAGGCGCAGGAGTTGTCGCTGCGCGAGCTGTCCGTGGAGAGGAAGAGCAGGTTCCCGGAGACGGAGATGTCGTTCTGCGAGCCCGGGCAGAGCACCTGGGAGACGGTCCGGGGCGCCTTGGGGTTGCTGATGTCGTAGATGCGGAAACCGTCGTAGTTCCCGGCGAACGCGTACCTGCCCTGGAAGGCGAGGTCCGTGTTGTAGTTCGGGAGCGCGTCCTTGGGGATGTTGGTGAGGTGCTCGATGTTGGCCGAGTGGACGATCTCGTCCTGGCCGGGTATCTCGCCGGCGGCGATCGCCGCCCCGGCCTCGGTCTCGACGCTCTTCGAGACGCCCTTGGGCGCCGCCGAGCGGTCGCCCGGATCGGGCGTCGCCGAGACCGGTCCCGCGGCCAGGAGCGCCGCGAGCAGTCCGGCCGCGGCCGCCCCGACTCCCAGGCGTCTGCGGCGCGTTCGGGTGGAGTCCTGCAACAGGGTCACTGTTGTCTCCCTGACTGACGATGACGTCATTGATACGTGAACGGTTCACGGATCCCCCGAGTATCGTCTTCATCATGCTCAGATCAACAGATGGCAACGGACTCGTCATGAAAGTTGCTGTTCCCGCGCTGCTCGCGGCGCTCGCGCTGGGGGCGACGGCGTGCGACTCGGGGGGATCGGATCAGGCCAACTCCCCTGCTTCGAACGGCCCTTCGGTCATCGCGCCGGGCCGGCCGGGGGAGGCGGCGGAGACCCTGTCGGCCCAAGACGCGCGGCGGCGCGGCGCCGACGACCAGCCCAACTCGGCCGACGTACGCTACGCGCAGATGATGATCGAGCACCACCAGCAGGCCCTGAAGATGACCGAACTGGCGCCGGAACAAGCCAAGTCGGGGCAGCTGAAGCGGTTGGCCGAGCGGATCTCGGCCGCGCAGAAGCCCGAGATCGCGGTGATGCGCGGCTGGCTGAAACAGCACCACCGCGTCGCGAGCCCCGAGGGGCACGACGCGCATGCGGCGATGCCGGGGATGGCGAGCGCGGCTCAGCTGAAGAGCCTGCGGGCCGCGCGGGGCGCGGCGTTCGACACGCTGTTCCTGAAACTGATGATCACCCACCACCAGGGCGCCGTGACGATGGCGACGGAGGTGAAGAGCGAGGGCAACGACGTGCAGGTGGAGGAGATGGCCGACGACGTGATCGCGCAGCAGACGACGGAGATCAGCCGGATGCGCGACATGTCCTGAACGGCCGCCCCGCCCGGGGCTCCCCGGACGCGGGTGGCGGTGCCATGCTGGGAGGAGCAGCGCACCTGCGGAAGGAGCCGCCTGTGCCGCACATCGCCGTCGTCGGATCGGGCCCCGGCGGGGTCTACACCGCGCAGAGTCTCGTTCAGCAGACCCTCCTCCCGGACGTCCGGGTCGACGTGCTCGACCGGCTGCCGTGCCCGTACGGGCTGGTGCGCTACGGGGTCGCGCCCGACCACGAGAAGATCAAGTCGTTGCAGGGCACCCTGCGGGCGGTGCTCCAGGACGAGCGCGTCCGTTTCCTCGGCGGCGTCGAGGTCGGCCCGGCCCTGCCCCCTTCGACGCTCCTGGAGCTGTACGACGCGGTCGTCTACTGCGTGGGTGCCGCGGCCGACCGGCGGCTCGGCGTGCCCGGCGAGGATCTGCCCGGCAGCTGGTCCGCGACCGACTTCGTGGCCTGGTACAGCGCGCATCCGGACGCCCGTGACGACGGTTTCGTCCGCGGTGTGCGCACGGCCGTCGCGATCGGCGTCGGGAACGTCGCGGTCGACGTGGTCCGCATGCTGGTCCGCGGCGCCGCCGAACTCACCCGCACCGACATGCCGCAGGCGGCGCTCGGCGTCCTGGCGGCGAGTGAGGTGCGCGACGTGTACATGGTGGGCCGGCGCGGTCCCGCCCAGGCTCGCTTCACCACCAAGGAGCTGCGCGAACTCGGCTCGCTGCCGGACACGGACATCGTGGTCGACGAGGCCGAGCTGGCCCTCGACGCGGGGTACCGCGACCCCGCCGCGCTGCCCGGCGCCGTCCGGCGGAACGTGGCGGTGCTGCGCTCCTGGGCGGACCGGCCGCACCGGGGAGGCGCCCACCGCATCCACCTGCGGTTCTTCCTGCGGCCCGTGGCGATCGTCGAGGGCGGCGGCCGGGTCGCGGGGGTGCGCTTCGAGCGGACCGCGCCGGACGGGCTCGGGGGCGTCGGCGGCACGGGCAGGTACGAGGAGATCGGGGCGCAGCTGGTGCTGCGCTCGGTGGGGTACCGCGGGGTGCCGCTGGCGGGGCTGCCGTTCGACGCGGTCTCCGGGACGGTTCCGCAGGCGGCGGGCCGGGTGCTGCGGGAGGGGCGCGTCTCGCCGGGCGAGTACGTGGCGGGGTGGATCAAGCGCGGGCCGACCGGGGTCATCGGCACCAACCGGCCCTGCGCCAAGGAGACCGTGACCTCCCTGCTGACGGACCTGGGCGCGCTGACGCCCGGCCCGGACCCGGCCCCCGGCCGGCCGGACCCGCTGGCCGGGCTGATCGCCGCCGGGGCGCGGCCCGTGGAGTGGGCCGGCTGGCAGGCGATCGAGCGGGCCGAGGCGGCGCTCGGAGGGTCGCTGGGACGCGGCTCCGTCAAGATCGCCGACTGGGCGGGACTGCTGGACGCGGCCCGGGACGCCCATGAGGCGACAGGCTGAGCACGGGCCGGGGCGTCAGAGCTCGCCGAGCCGGTCCGCCTGACGGGCCGCCGCGGCGAGGACGCTGTCGAGCAGGCCGGGGAAGAGCGCGTCCAGATCGGCCCGGCGCAGCCCGTTCAGCTTCGCGGTCCCCCGGTAGACCTGCTCGATCACCCCGCTCTCGCGCAGCACCCGGAAGTGGTGCGTGGAGGTCGACTTGGTCACGGGCAGGTCGAAGTGCGAACAGGACAGGCCCGGTGAGTCGGTCCCCTGCGCGGTCGCCATCTCGCGCACGACCGCGAGGCGCATCGGGTCGGAGAGCGCGTGCAGCACCGCTTCGAGGCGGATCTGAGCGCGTTCGGGGTGCGCGAGGGCCCGGCTGCCGGTGGTCTGCGCTGCGGCGGTCGTCATGGCGGCTCCCCTTGAAGTGTGCGCGGCGGCTCCCGCGTCCCGGCGTCCCGCGTCCGGCCGCCATTGTACGAGAATTCTCGTAGTTTGACAGTCACCGTACTACGACGTCTATCGTACGAGGGAGGCCCTGGAACCCGTACGAATGGAGTCCGTCGTGAGCGCGCTGTTCGATCCTTACACCCTGCGGTCGCTGACCGTCCCGAACCGCGTCTGGATGCCGCCGATGTGCCAGTACAGCGCCGCCCCCGAGGGCCCGCTGACCGGCGCCCCCACGGACTGGCACTTCCAGCACTACGGCGCGCGGGCGGCCGGCGGCACCGGGCTGATCATCGTCGAGGCGACGGCGGTCAGCCCCGAGGGCCGGATCTCCCCGTACGACCTCGGTATCTGGAACGACGCGCAGGTGGACGCGTTCCGCCGGATCACCGCGTTCCTGCGGTCCCAGAACACGGTGGCCGGCATCCAGCTCGGCCACGCGGGCCGCAAGGCCTCGACCGACCGCCCCTGGAAGGGCGGCGCGCCCGTCGCCCCCGAGGAGCACGGGTGGCAGGCCGTGGCGCCGAGCCCCGTGCCCTTCGACGACCGGCACCCGGTGCCGGCCGAGCTGACCACCGAGGGCATCGCGGAGATCGTCGAGCAGTTCGCGGACGCGGCACGGCGGGCGCTGGACGCCGGGTTCGAGGTTGCCGAGATCCATGGCGCGCACGGCTATCTGATCGGCGAGTTCCTCTCCCCGCACAGCAACCGGCGCACCGACGCCTACGGCGGCTCGTACGAGAACCGGACCCGGTTCGCCCTCGAGGTCGTCGACGCGGTGCGCGCGGTGTGGCCCGACGGGCTGCCGCTGTTCTTCCGTATCTCCGCCACCGACTGGCTGGAGGAGAACGGCTGGACCGGGGACGACACGGTGCGCTTCGCAGCGGAGCTCCAGGCGCACGGTGTGGACCTGATCGACGTGTCCACGGGCGGCAACGCCGCTGGTGTGCGGATCCCGGTCGGCCCCGGATACCAGGTGCCGTTCGCGGCGCGGGTGCGGAGCGAGGCCGGGGTGCCGACCGCCGCCGTCGGCCTGATCACCGACCCGCAGCAGGCCGAGAAGATCCTCGCGGACGGCGAGGCCGACGCGGTGCTGCTCGGCCGTGAGCTGCTGCGCGACCCCTCGTTCGCCCGGCACGCGGCGCGGGAGCTGGGCGCCGACGTCCACGTGCCGGAGCAGTACCACCGGTCCGTCTGAGCGGAGTCCGTTCCTGAAGGGGGTGCCCGGCCGGGCACCCCCTTCAGGCGTCGGCCCGCAGCGGCGGCACGGCGGGCACCTCGATGGCGCTGTCGAGGTCGTCCTGGGTCAGCTTGAAGAGGTCCGGGTAGGCGTCGCGCCGGGTGCGCCGGGCGGGCTCGCTGGTGCGCCAGGTGTAGAGGCACCGGTCGCACTGGAGCACGTCCCAGACGCCGGGCACGGGCGAGGTGGCGAGCTGCGAGACCGCTTCGAAGGCGCAGCGGGGGCAGTCAAGGGGCTGGTCGGTCACGGGAGTCGGGCCTTTCTGGAGACGGGTGAGGCGGGCTCAGCGGCGGGCGGCGATGAGCCGTTGCAGGCGGGCCGCCCACTCGGCGGTCTCGGGCAGGTCCTTGGCGGGGGTGGAGAAGTTGCCGCGGACGTCGGGCGCGACCGGGGTGGTGGCGTCGATGATCATCTTGCTGGTGATGCCGGCGGGCTGGGCGGCGGGCGCGAGTTCGAGGACCGAGAGGTTCGGGATGACCACGACGTCGTCCTTCGGGTTGACCTTCGCGGACATCGCCCACATGACCTGCGGCAGGTTGAAGGGGTCCACGTCCTCGTCGACGACGATCACCTGGGCGACGTAGCCGAGCCCGTGCGGTGTCGTCATCGCGCGCATGCCGACAGCCTTGGCGAAACCGCCGTACCGCTTGGCGGTGGAGATCACCACCATCAGCCCGTGGGTGTACATGGCGTTGACGGCCTGCACCTCGGGGAACTCGGCGCGCAGCTGCTTGAGCAGCGGGACGCAGGTGTTGGGCCCGACGAGGTAGTCCACCTCGGTCCACGGCATACCGAGGTAGAGCGACTCGAAGACGGGGTTCGTCCGGTACGAGACGCGGTCCACGCGGATGACCGGCATCCGGCGCCCGCCGGAGTAGTGGCCGGTGAACTCGCCGAAGGGGCCCTCTATCTGACGGGTGCGGGACTCGATGACGCCCTCGATGACGACCTCGCTGCCCCAGGGCACGTCGAAGCCGGTGAGCGGCGCGGTGGCGATCGGCGCGGGCGCCCCGCGCAGCGCGCCGGCCATCTCGTACTCGCTCTGGTCGTACGCCATCGGCATCCCGGCGACGATCGCCATCACGGGGTCGTTGCCGAGGGTGATGGCGATGGGCAGGTCCTCGCCCACCTCCTCGGCCTTGCGCAGGTGCTGGGCGACGTCGTGCATGGGGACGGGCTGGAGGGCGAGCCGGTCGCGGCCGATGACCTGGATGCGGTAGGTGCCTACGTTCTGCTTGCCGAAGTTCTCCGGGTCCTCGGGGTCGCGGGAGACGACCGCGGCCTTGTCGAGGTAGAAGCCGCCGTCGCCGTCGTTGAGGCGGAACAGCGGCAGGACGGTGAAGAGGTCGACGTCCGCGCCCTGCTGGGTGTTCTCGCGCCAGGGCGCGTCCTCGCGGCGTTCGGGCGCGACGGGGAAGGCGTCCCAGCGGCGGGCGAACTCCTCGACCTGGTCCTTGACCGGCGTGTTCCTGGGCAGGCCGAGGGCGAGCGCGTGGTTGGCCCAGGAGCCGTGCACGTTCAGCGCGATGCGGGCGTCGGTGAAGCCCGTGACGTTGTCGAAGTAGAGGGCGGGGGCGTTCTCGCCGATGCGGCCCGTCGCGTTGGCGGCGGCCGCGAGGTCCGGTTCGGGCAGGACCTCGTCGGTGATGTGCAGCAGCTGGCCTTCCTGGTCCAGGGTGGCGAGGAAGCTGCGCAGATCGTCATGGGCCATGGTGCGTTCCTTTGTGCGGTACGGGAGTTCAGGCGGCGTCACAGGAGGCGGCGCGGGCCGCGCGCATGCCGGCCCAGCGCCGGGCGGCGGGCGCGGGCAGCTCGAACTGGTCGAGGATGCGTGCCGTGACGTGGTCGACGATGTCGTCGACGCTGCGCGGGTGGTTGTAGAAGGCGGGCATGGGCGGCACCAACTGCACGCCCATCCGCGCGAGTTCGAGCATGTTCCGCAGATGGATCTCGCTCAGCGGCGTTTCGCGCGGGACGAGCACGAGCTTGCGGCGCTCCTTGAGGACGACGTCGGCGGCGCGCGCCACGAGCCCTTCGGCGTAGCCGGTACTGATGCCCGCGAGGGTCTTCATGGAGCACGGCACGATGACCATGCCGTCGGTGCGGAACGAGCCCGAGGAGATGGTGGCGCCCTGGTCGTCCGGGTGGTGCGTGACGTCCGCGAGCGCGGTGACCTCGGCTGCGGACCGGCCGGTCTCCAGCTCGATCGTGGTGCGCGCCCACCGGGAGAGGACCAGATGGGTCTCCACGTCCGGCAGCTCGCGCAGATTCTCCAGGAGCCGGACACCGAACGGTGCTCCCGTCGCCCCCGTCATGCCGACGACCAATCGCACAGAACCTCTCCTCACCCGTCGCTGACCTGTGCTTTCACGCTAGGGCGCGGGACGGCCGGGGCAGCGGTACGCTCGGGACTCGGCATGGGGAGAAACGGACAGAAAGCGCGGACCGGTCCGGGCGCGGACGTCAGGGAGCTGGCGTACACGCCGAATGTCGGCGCGCCCTCCGGCGTCGAGCTGGTCGAACTCGCCGGTCTGTACGAGCGGGCCCGGCGGCACGGGAACGACCCCTATGTCCCCTCGCGCCCCGCCTTCCACCAGCTGATCGGCGCCCGGGACCGGCCGGTGCGGATGTGGGTGGACTTCGTCGAGCAGGAGCTGCGGCCCGGGTCGTGGCTGTGGATCCGGCCGGGGCAGGTGCAGCGGTTCGGCCCGGGACTGGCGGCGGCGGACGGGGTGATCGTGCTCTTCCAGCCGGGTTTCCTGCCGCCCGCGACCGTCTCGGCCGCGCACCTGGATCCGCCCTACGAGCAGCGTCCGCTGACGCCGCGCGGGCCCGACGCCGAGGCGGTGGACCGGGCCCTCGACCACCTGCGCCACGAGTACGGGGCGCTGGCCGCGCTGCCGCTGCGGGCCCACACCGAGGTGCTGCGCGCCCTGCTGTCGGTGCTGGTGGTGCGGCTGGCGGCGGTCCGCGACCCGGCGCCGGACAGGACGGCGGTCTCCGGCACGTTCCGCCGGTTCCACGCGGCCGTCGAACGGGATCACGCGGTGACCCGGCGGGTGGAGGAGTACGCGGCGGCGCTCGGCTACAGCCCGCGGACGCTGACCCGGGCGACCCTCGCCGCGACCGGCCGCACCGCGAAGCAGTACATCGACGACCGGGTGCTGCTGGAGGCGAAGCGGCTGCTGTGGCACAGCGGCCTGCCGGCCCGCGAGGTGGCGGCGCGGCTCGGCTTCGCCGATCCGAGCGACTTCACCAAGTTCTTCCGGCTGCGGGAGGGCGAGACGCCCGGGGCGTTCCGGGCGGGACCGGCACAGCGGATCGTCTAGAGCAGGACCGGCGTGAGGTCGGGGCCGTCGCCGGTGTCGTACGCGTCCTCGTCGAAGGGGTAGAGCGGCCGCTCGACCCGGTGGTGGCCCAGGCGCGGCAGGTCCTGGTCGACGCCGCCCGGGGTGAGCGCGAGCAGCCAGTCGGCGGCCATGTCGTACAGCTCCGGCTCCAGGTAGCCGATCTTGACGACGACGAGGTCGTACGTGCGCGGGTCGATGCCGAGGCCGCCGTCGGCGGGGCCGGTGAAGTCGGCGAGGGTGTGGAAGGGCTTGCGGCGTTCGACCAGGATCACGGTGAGGCCGCCGGCGCGGACGGCCGCCATGTCGACGCCGCGGTCGTAGGCGCCGCCCTCGGCCCGGTCCTTCTGGTCGGTGGCGCGCTGCAACGCCTCGACGGTGCCGGTGAGTTCGTAGGGGCCGCCGTGGTTCTTGTCGACCTTGCCGCCGACGGAGAGCGTGACGCGCGCGCCGACGCCGGCGGCGAAGCAGGCGGCGACGGCGGCCGGGTCGGTGATGCCCGGGTGGACGGCGGTGACCCGGCCGCCGCGGATCGCGTCGTGGGCGAGGAGCTTGTCCAGCATGTACGCGAGGTCACCCGCGCCACCGGCCGTCGGGTTGTCGCCGGAGTCGCTGATGAGGAAGGGCCGCTTGTCGGAGGCGACGGCCTGCTCGATGCACTCCTCGGCGCTGCCGGTCGGGCCGACGAAGACGAAGTCCTTGCGGGCCTCCCAGTAGCGCCGGGCCAGCGACTCGGCTTCCCGTGCGGCCAGTTCGGCGTCCTCACCGGTCACGACGATGGCGGCTTTGCAGCGCGGCTCGTCGGCCCAGGCGTAGCCGACCCACATCGCGGCGTCGAGGATGCCGTCCTTCTTCTCGATCTCGGCGAGCGCGGCGTACAGGGACTTGGCGGGTTCCAGGCGGGTGCTGGTCTTCTCGCCGGGGAGCAGGACCGGGACCTGGACCCAGGCGCGGTGCGGGCGCACGCCTTCGCGCAGACAGCGCACGAGGTTGCGGGCGGCGCGCACGCGGGTCTCCCAGGCGTCCTCGTGCGGGGCGAGGCGGTGGGCCGTGAGCAGGTCGACCGGTTCGGCGAACCGGCGTGAGACGTTGCCGTGCAGGTCCATGGCGGCGGAGAGCAGAGGTCGGCCGCCGCCTGGGGTGCCGGCGTGGTCGAGCGCGGCGCGCACGGCCTCGGTCAGGTCGCCCTCGGCGTCGGTGAGGCCGACGACGCTCATGGCGCCGTGGATGTCGTACACGAGCCCGTCCAGCGGGCCCGCTCGCCGGATCCGGGTGACCAGTTCGTCCTTGAGCGTCAGGTACGACGCGGCTTCGACCGGGCCGCCGGGCAGCGAGGTCGCGTGCAGCAGCGGCACCCATTCCACGAGGGCGGCGAGGTCGCTCTCCGGCCGGGTCCACGTGTAGCGGTCGAGCAGCTCCTGGCCGCGGGTCTGGCGGAAGTCGTCGGCGGTGGAGCGGTGCGGGCAGAACGTGGAGGACTCGATGCCGATGCCGCCGATGCCGATACGCAGGCGGCGCCGGGGTGCGGGGGTGGTGCCGGTCATGCGGGGGCGCTCTCTTCCTGAGGTGCGGTGGTCCGCGGTGCGGGGCTCCGCGGCGGGGTGGGCCGGAGCGCGGGGGCGGTGGCCGAGAGATTCTGGTGCAGCGCCGTCAGGCCCGCTCCGAGCAGGCCCGCGTCGGGGCCCGCGGTCGTGGTGGTGATCTCCAGGTCGGCGGTGGCGAGCGGCAGGCAGCGCTCGTAGAGCACGCCGCGGACGGCGGCGACCAGGGGTTCGGCGGTGGCGAGGACGCCGCCGAGGGCGACGGCCTGCGGGTTGAAGAAGTTCACGACGACCGACAGGACGGTGCCGATGTGGCGTCCCGCGGTCCGTACGAGGGTGGTGGCGACGGGGTCGCCGTCGGCGACGAGCTGGAGGAGCGCGCCGGTGTCCGCCACCTCGGTCCCGCGCGCGGCGAGTTCACGGATGAGGGCGGCGCCGCTGGCGACGGTCTCCAGGCAGCCGATGTTGCCGCAGCTGCACGGCCGCTCGCCCGCCGCCTCGACCCGTACGTGGCTGATGTCGCCGGCGCTGCCGGTCGCGCCGTCGTGCGGCCGGCCCGCGACGACGATGCCGCTGCCGATGCCGCGCCCCGCCTTGACGACGACCATGTGGTCCAGGTCGGGCCGGGTGGTGCGGTGTTCGCCGACGGCCATCATCGTCGCGTCGTTGGCGACGGTGACCGGCATGCCGAGCCGCTCGGTGAGGACGTCGCGCAGCGGGAAGCGGTGCCAGCCCGGCATGCGCGAGGGGCTCAGGACCCGGCCGTCGGCGGGCGCCACCGGGCCGGGGAAGGCCACGCCGAGGGCCCGGACCGTGCGCCCCGCCTCGCGCTGTCCCGCCGCGAGCCGGGCCACCTGCGCGCAGAGCCAGTCGACGGCGGACTCGGGGCCCGCGGTGATGTCGTGCGGCAGGTCGACGGCGTCGTGGACGGCGGCGCCGAGGTCGACGGCGCCCAGCCGGGCGTGGTGGCTGCCGAGGTCGGCGGCGAGCGCGACGCCGCCCTGCGCCTTGGCCCGCAGGAGCCGGGGCCGGCGGCCGCCGCGCGAGGCGCCCTCGCCGGACTCGGTGAGCACGCCGGCCGCGACCAGCTCCTGCACGCGCAGCGAGACGGTCGAGGGGGCGAGCCCCAGCTCCCGTACGAGATCGGCCCGGGAGGACGCGGCGCCGGACAGGACGAGCCCGAGTATGTGCTGCGCCGAACCCGGTTCGCCGTCGTGCGCTGTGTCGGCCATGCCGCCCCCTGGTCGCCTTGCTTCCGTGCGTTCGGTCGCTTGGTTCGATGAGTTGCTTCGGTACCGGACGGAACAGTAGCCGTGGCCGAACCAAGTTGACCAGGGTCTCCGGCGGATTGCCGCACTTTCCGAATGAACCTATTGACTTGATTCGAACGGCCGCCTTACGTTGCGGGCGCCCTCCGTCGATCTGTGGCACGGAGCAGGCTCCTGTTCCCTTGGAGGCCCTTCGGCATGCGTTCCCTCAGGTCAACGGCGTCCGCCGCGCTCGCCCTCGCGGCGTCGCTGGTGGCGCTCACCGGCTGCACGCACGAGGGCGGCCGGATCGCGATGGGACCCACCGGCGGCACCCCGGTCGAGGGCGGCACGGCCACCATGGCGCTGCCGCCCGCGGCCACGCCCAACTGGATCTTCCCGATCGGCGCCCCCGGATACGGCGGCTCCTACAACTACGCGATCCAGACACTTCTGTACCTGCCGGTCTATGACGCGGTGCAGGAGAAGGGCGAGCTGACCACCACCGGGCCCGGCACCCTCGGCCTGAAGCCGGCGTACAGCGACGGGAACAGGACCGTCACCGTGCCGCTGCGCTCCGGGGTCAGGTGGTCCGACGGGACGGAAGTGACCGCCCGCGACCTGGAGTTCTGGTTCAACCTCGTCAAGGCGAACAAGGCCGAGTGGGGCAACTACTCGGTCGGCACGATGCCGGACAACGTGAAGAAGTTCGAGGTCGTCGACGACCACACGGTCCGCCTCCGCCTCGACCGCGCCTACAACCCGGACTGGTTCACCGCGAACCAGCTGTACCTGCTGCGCGCACTGCCGCAGCACGCCTGGGACGCCACCGAGGACGGCGGGAGGACCGGCGACTTCGACCGGACGACGCAGGGCGCCAAGGCGGTCTTCGCCCGGCTCCAGCGGCACGCGAAGAGCCTCGGCTCCTACGGCAGCGACCCGCTGTGGAAGACCGTCAACGGGCCCTGGAAGCTGGCGGGCTGGCGGGACACCGGGCAGGTGACGATCGTCCCGAACGAGAAGTACACCGGACCGCAGTCCGAGCGCCCGCACCTCGACAAGGTCGTCTTCAAGCCGTTCACCACCGCCGACTCGGAGTACAACGTGCTGCGCTCCGGCGGCGTCGACTACGGCTACATCCCGCCGTCGGTGCTGGCGCAGAAGGAGAAGTTCCAGGCCAAGGGGTACCGCGTCGACCCGTGGGAGGGCTGGGCGGCGACCTACATCGTCTACAACTTCAACTCCCGGCACGCGGGCCCGGCGATGAGCCGGCTGTATGTCCGGCAGGCGATGCAGCACCTCGTCGACCAGGACGCGATGAGCAAGGTCATCTGGCAGGGCAGCGCGACGCCGACCCTGGGCCCGGTGCCGGTCACGCCCAAGAGCCAGTACCTGTCGAAGGAGATGGAGCACAACCAGTACCCGTTCTCCGTCGGCAAAGCCAGAGCGCTGCTGTCCGCGCACGGCTGGAAGACGGTCGACGGGACGGCACGCTGCGTGCGGCCCGGCACCGGCGCCGACGCGTGCGGCCGGGGCATCGAGAGGAACGACCCGCTGGAGCTGACCCTGCTCTCGCAGTCCGGCTCGACCGAGACGACCAACATGATGCAGGAGCTGAAGTCCTCGCTCAGCAAGGCGGGCATCGACCTGACCGTGCGTCAGCAGCCGCTCAACTCGGTGCTCGGTAATTCGGTGCCCTGCACGGCGAAGGACTCCGGCTGCGACTGGGACATGTCGTTCTTCGGCACCGCCGGCAGCTGGTACTACCCGCTCAACCCGAGCGGCGAGCAGCTCTTCTCGACCGGCGCGTCCGCCAACTTCGGCAACTACAGCGACAAGAAGGCCGACCGGCTCATCCGGGCCGTGCAGTACGCGCCCGACATGACGGCGATCCACGCGTACGGCGAGTATCTCGCCGAGCAGCTCCCGGTGATGTGGATGCCCAACCCCGCCTACCAGGTCTCCGTCGTCCGCAACGACCTGCGGGGCATCGAACAGAACCCGACGGTCACGTTCGCGCCGCAGCACTGGTACTTCGTCAAGAACGGCAAGCACGGCAACCACGCAGAGAAGGGGGCCGCGAAGTGACCGGCTTTCTGGTCAAACGCTTCCTCCAGGCGCTCGTCGTCCTGTTCCTCGTCTCGGTCATCGTCTTCACCCTGCTGCACCTGCTGCCGGGCGGACCGGCCCGCGCCATCCTCGGCCCGAAGGGCACCCCGCAGCAGATCACGCACTTCAACCACCAGCAGGGGTACGACCGTTCGCTGCCGACGCAGTACTTCATGTACCTGAAGCGGCTGTGCACCGGCGACCTCGGCGACTCGTACAAGCTGAACTCGCCCGTCTTCGACCTGCTGAAGCAGCGGCTGCCCAAGACGCTGCTCCTCACCGTCCTGTCGACGGTGCTCGCGGTCGTCATCGCGGTCCCGCTCGGGCTGCTCCAGGCGGTGCGGCGCGGCAAGGCGTCCGACTACGCCCTGACGGGTCTCGCTTTCCTGCTGTACGCGACACCGGTGTTCTTCCTCGGCCTCATCATGATCATCCTGTTCGCGCAGGTGCTGCCGGTCTTCCCGGCGGAGGCGCCACAGGGCGAGACCATCGGTCAACTGCTGGGCGACTTCTCAGGGTTGGTCCTGCCGGTCGTGACGATGGCGTTCGGCATCGTCGCCATGTTCAGCCGCTACATGCGCTCCGCGGTCCTGGACAACCTCACCGAGGACTACGTGCGCACGGCGATGGCGAAGGGCCAGTCGAACCGCCGGATCATGGTCAGGCACGTGCTGCGCAACGCGCTGATCCCGCTCGCCACCCTCCTCGGCCTCTACCTGCCGACCCTGTTCAGCGGCGCCCTCGTCGTCGAGTCGATGTTCAACTACCCGGGGATGGGGCTGCTGTTCTGGAACGCGGCGCAGGGCTCGGACTTCCCCGTCCTGCTCGGCGTGACCCTCGTCGTCGGCGTCGCGACCGTCCTCGGCTCGCTGCTCACCGACATCCTGTACGCCGTCCTCGACCCCCGGATCCGGAGCGTGGCATGAGTACCGCGGTGACTTCCCCGACGCCGGGGCCGGAGGAGGCCGCGCAGGCCACGCCCTCCCTCGCCCGCCGCACCCTGCGCGTGTTCACCGGCAACAGACTGGCACTGAGCGGTGTCGTCCTGCTCGTCCTCCTGCTCGCCTTCTGCTACCTGGGCCCGCTGGTGCACCCCACCGAGCAGGTCCACACCGACCTGGCGCAGGCCAACCTCGCGCCGGGCAGCGCGGGGCACCTCCTCGGCACCACCGACCTCGGGTACGACATGGTCGGCCGGCTGATGATCGCGGGGCGGACCTCGCTGGAGATCGGTCTCGCGGCCGGGCTGCTCGCCACGCTCTTCGGGACCGTGTACGGCGCCGTCGCCGGGTACTTCGGCGGCTGGGCCGACGCCGCGATGATGCGCGTCACGGACGCCGCGCTCGCCATCCCCGCGATGTTCCTGCTCGTCGTGGTCGCCGCGATCATCACGCCCAGCAAGGGCGTCCTCATCCTGATCATCGCGGGCGTCGCCTGGCTCTCCCCCGCCCGCCTGGTGCGCGGCGAGGCGCTGTCGCTGCGCGACCGGGAGTACGTCCAGGCGATGCGGATGATGGGCGGGGGCGGCACGCGCGCGGTCTTCACGCACATCGTGCCCAACGCGATCGGCACCGTCATCGTCAACTGCACGTTCCAGATCGCCGACGCCATCCTCTACGTCAGCTATCTCGCCTTCCTCGGCCTGTCCATCCCGCCGCCGTCCGCCGACTGGGGCTCGATGCTCTCCGCCGGCATCACCTACACGCAGAACGGCTACTGGTGGCTGATCTTCCCGCCGGGATTCGCGATCGTCCTCGTCGTCGCCGCGTTCAACTTCGTCGGCGACGGGCTGCGGGACGCCTTCGAAGTGCGGCTGCGCAGGTGAGAGCCGGTCTGCGACCGCACCGGACCACAGGATTCGCACGGGATCTAGGGAAGCTGACATGACCGAGCCTCTGCTCAGGATCGACGACCTGCGGGTCGACATCGCCACGCGCGAGCGCACCGTCCACGCCCTCGACGGCATCTCACTGGAGCTCGCGCCCGGCGAGGCACTCGGCATCGTCGGCGAGTCCGGCTGCGGCAAGACGATGACGGCGCTGAGCGTGCTGGGCCTGCTGCCGCCCGGCGGCGCCGTGACCGGCGGCCGGATCCTCTTCGACGGGCACGATCTGGCCGCCGCGCCCGCCCCCGTCCTCCAGGACGTCCGCGGCAACACCATCGGCATGGTCTTCCAGGACCCCCTGACGTCCCTGAACCCGACGATGACGATCGGCGCCCAGGTCGCCGAACCGCTCCTGCTGCACCGGGACGTCACGAAGAAACAGGCGTGGGCGCGGGCCGAGGAGACCCTGCGCCTGGTCGGCATGCCGCAGCCGGCCGAGCGGATGACGGCCTACCCGCACCAGCTGTCCGGCGGCATGCGCCAGCGCGTCGCCATCGCCATGGCGCTGGTCTGCGAGCCGAAGCTGCTGATCGCGGACGAACCGACGACCGCCCTGGACGTGACCACGCAGGCCCAGATCCTGGAACTCGTCGACGACCTGCGCGCCCGGCTCGGCATGGCGATGATCCTGGTCACACACGACCTCGGCGTCATCGCCAGCCGCGTCGACCGGGTGGCGGTGATGTACGCGGGCAAGGTCGCCGAGGAGTCCGGCGTACGCGACCTGTTCGCACGGCCCCGGCACCGCTACACGGAGGCGCTGTTCGCGGCGCTGCCCGAGCGGGCCGCCGACCACGCCACCGAACTGCACACCATCGCGGGCCTGCCGCCGAGCCTGACGGTGCGCCCGACGGGGTGCCGTTTCGCGCCGCGCTGCCTGTTCGCGACGGACGAGTGCCGCACGCGCGAGCCGGCGCTCGCCGAGGACGAGGTGCGGGGCGCGGGGCACCGGTTCGCGTGCTTCCACCCCGTGCCCGAGGTGCCCGCGGCGGCGCCGGACGAGGTGGTGGCGCCCGCGCCGCTGCCCGCCCCGCGCACGGCCGGCGACGACGTCCTGGTCGAAGTGGCCGGCCTGGTCAAGGAGTTCCCGCTCAAGGGCGGTCCGTTCACGCGCTCCAGGGGGACGGTCAGCGCGGTCGGCGGGGTGTCCCTCACGGTGCGCAGGGGGGAGACGTTCGGCGTGGTCGGCGAGTCCGGCTGCGGCAAGACGACGCTCGGCCGGATCGTGGCGGGCCTCGAGGAGCCGACCGCCGGGACCGTCCGCTTCGAGGGGCGCGACCGCGCGGGGCTCTCCCGGGCCGAGCGCCGCGCGCACCGCAGGCGCGTCCAGCTGATGTTCCAGGACTCGACGGCGGCGATGGACCCGCGCATGCGGGTCGGCGCGATCCTGCGCGAGCCGCTCGTCATCCAGGGCGTCGGCAGCCGCGAGGAGCAGGAGCGGCTGATCGGTGAGCTGCTGGACGCCGTCGGGCTGCCGCGCGGGGCGGTGCAGCGCTATCCGCACGAGTTCTCCGGCGGCCAGCGCCAGCGTCTCGGTCTGGCCCGGGCGCTGGCCCTCTCCCCGGACCTGGTGGTGGCGGACGAGCCGGTCTCCGCGCTCGACGTGTCGGTGCAGGCTCAGATCCTCAACCTGATGCGGGAGCTGCAACGCGAACGCGGCCTGACCTATCTGTTCATCTCGCACGACCTGGCCGTGGTCCGCTACCTCGCCGACACGGTCGGGGTCATGTACCTCGGCAAGCTGGTCGAGGCGGGCCCCGCGGAGCGGGTCTACGCCGCGCCGCTGCACCCGTACACGCGCGGGCTGCTCGACACGGTGAACGTCCCGGACCCCGAGGCGGACGCCGGCGGCACACCGCTGGCGGGCGAGACCCCGTCGGCGGCACGGCCTCCGTCCGGCTGCCGGTTCCGCACCCGGTGCCCGATCGCCCAGGAGGTCTGCGCGACGGCCGAGCCGCCGGTCTCGCGCCCCGGCGCCCCGGACCACCAGGTGGCGTGCCACTTCCCGCTGGGGGTCGCGGTGCCGGCCTGAGCTGCGACACAACCGCATGAAGCGGCCATTGTCAGAGGCGGGGTGCAGACTGACGGACACCTGGAGACAACGGCGTTTCGGAGGTGTGCGGCATGACGGACGTACTGCTGGCGGTGGGTACCCGCAAAGGGCTCTTCCTGGGGCGCAGGCGGGCCCACGGGCCCTGGGAATTCGACGAGAGTCCGTACTTCAACGCGCAGGCGGTCTACTCCGTCGCGCTCGACACCCGGGCGCCGACGCCCCGGCTGCTCGTCGGCGGGGACAGCGCGCACTGGGGGCCGTCCGTCTTCCACTCGGACGACCTCGGCCGCACCTGGACCGAGCCGGCCTCGCCCGCCGTCAGATTCCCCAAGGACACCGGGGCCTCCCTGGAGCGGGTCTGGCAGCTGCACCCGGCGGCGGCCGAGCCGGACGTGGTGTACGCGGGCACCGAGCCCGCGGCGCTGTACCGCTCGGCGGACCGGGGCGAGTCGTTCGAACTGTGCCGCCCGCTGTGGGAGCATCCGACGCGCTCCCGGTGGGTGCCGGGCGGCGGCGGTGAGGGGCTGCACACGGTCCTCACCGACGCGCGGGACCCGCGCGCCCTGACGGTGGCGGTCTCCACGGCCGGGGTGTTCCGCTCGGCGGACGGCGGCGCGAGCTGGGCCCCGGCGAACTCCGGGGTCTCCGCCGTGTTCCTGCCCGATCCGGATCCGGAGTTCGGGCAGTGCGTGCACAAGGTGGCGCGGGACGCGGCCGACCCGGACCGGCTGTACCTGCAGAACCACTGGGGGGTGTACCGCAGCGACGACGCGGGCGGCAGGTGGACCGACATCGGCGCGGGACTGCCCTCGACGTTCGGCTTCGGTGTCGCCGCGCATCCGCACCGCGGCGGCACGGCGTACGTCTTCCCGATCACCGCGGACTCGGACCGGGTCCCGGCCGGCCGCCGCTGCCGGGTCTATCGCACCCAGGACGCCGGACGGAGCTGGGAGCCGCTCACCGCGGGGCTGCCTGCGGGCGCTCACTACGGCACGGTCCTGCGGGACGCGCTGTGCACGGACGACGCGGACCCGGCGGGTGTGTACTTCGGCAACCGCAACGGCGAGGTGTACGCCTCGCACGACGACGGCGACAGCTGGCGGCAGGTGGCGTCCCACCTGCCGGACGTGCTGTGCGTGCGCGCCGCCGCCGTGGGGTGAGGCCGCGTCTCCTCTAGGGCAGGCGCCAGTCGACGGGTTCGGCGCCCAGACCGGTCAGCAGGTCGTTGGTGCGGCTGAAGGGGCGGGAGCCGAAGAAGCCGCGGTCCGCCGACATCGGCGAGGGGTGCGCGGACTCGATCGCGGGCAGTTCGCCGAGCAGGGGACGCAGATTGCGCGCGTCCCGGCCCCACAGCACCGAGACGAGCGGCCGGCCCCGGGCGACCAGGGCGCGGATCGCCTGCTCGGTGACCTCTTCCCAGCCCTTGCCGCGGTGGGCGCCGGGCGAGCGCGGGGCCGTCGTCAGCGCCCGGTTGAGCAGCAGCACGCCCTGGCGCGTCCAGGGTGTGAGGTCGCCGTTGGAGGGGCGGGGCAGGCCGAGGTCGGCGTGCATCTCCCGGAAGATGTTCTCCAGGCTGCCGGGGAGCGAGCGCACCTCGGGCGCGACCGCGAAGCTCAGTCCGATCGCCATTCCCGGTGTGGGATACGGGTCCTGACCGACGATCAGCACCCGGACGTCGTCGAAGGGCTGCTGGAAAGCGCGCAGTACGTTCGCCCCGGCCGGCAGGTAGGTACGGCCGGCGGCGATCTCGGACCGCAGGAAGTCCCCCATGGTCGCGATGCGTTCGGCCACGGGCTCCAGGGCCTTCGCCCAGCCCGCTTCGACAAGTTCGTTCAGAGGTCGTGCTGCCACGACGCGTCACTCTACTGCCCCGCGGCGGCCGTCCCCCCGACGGGGACCGCCCCTGGACGCGCGGGGGCCGGACGGCGCTAGTCTTCCTCCTCGTCCGCCCTGCGCACGAGACGGCAAGGGCAGGAGCAGACGGGAAGAAGGGGTGTCGGGTGCGTCCGGTGAACGAGCGGCCGGCTGCCGGGACGGCGGCGGACGCGGCGAGCTGGGTGCTCGGCGTCGACTCGGGCGGCTCCGGGCTGCGGGTCGCGCTCGCACCCGCCGACCGCCTGGGCGAGGCCGCGCGCACCGCCTCCCGTGAGCCGGTCCGCACCGTGACCGCCGGCATCGACCCGGCGCATCTGCTGGAGCAACTGCTGCCGATGGCGCGGGAGTTGCTGGACGCGGCGGGCGTATCGGCGCCCGCCGCCGTCGCGGTCGGCGCCGCCGGGATGGCGACCCTCGGCGACGGTCTGCGGGCCGCGCTGCCAGAGGCCCTCCGGCGTGAACTGGGGGTGTCCCGGCTCGCGTTGGCCGGGGACGCCGTCACCGCGTACGCGGGCGCGCTGGGCCAGCGGCCCGGTGCGGTCGTCGCCGCGGGCACCGGCCTGATCGCCCTCGGCACCGACCTCGCCACCTGGCGCCGGGCCGACGGCTGGGGGCATCTGCTCGGCGACAGCGGGGGCGGCGCGTGGCTCGGCCGGGCCGGTCTCGACGCGGCGATGCGGGCCTTCGACGGGCGGCGCGGGGGCAGCGCGGCGCTGCTCGCCCGCGCCGAGGAGCGGTTCGGGCCCGCGGGTGAACTGCCCGGCCGGATCTACCCGCGTACCGACCGGCCCGCCGCGCTGGCCTCGTTCGCCCCGGATGTGGCCGGCTGCGCGGCGCACGACCCGGTCGCCGCCGGGATCCTGCGCGCCGGGGCGCGGCACATCGCCGAGGCGGCGGCAGCGGTCTGCCCGGCGGGCGGCGGGGACGTCGCTCTCACGGGCGGTCTGTTCAAGATCGGCGAGCCGCTGCTCGCTCCGCTCCGCGAGGAACTGGCCGCACTGCTCCCCGGTGCCACCGCGCGCACCGCCGCGGGCGACCCGCTCCACGGCTCCCTCGTCCTCGCCGGGGCACTCGCCTCGGGCGGCCTGCGGCTACCGTGCGAGGGGCGGCTGCTGTACGTCCCGTAGGGCCCCGCACCCCTGCGGACCAGGACACTTGTGCCATCCGTGACTGAACGGACAATCGCGGACGGATACCGCTCAGCTGGCCCCTGACCGAGCAGCGGGGCGCGGCGAGCCAGTAGCATGCGGCCGCATGAGCTCCCCCAACGGGCCCGCTTCCGGCCTGCCTGTACGAATGCCGCGACCTCGCCAGCCCGGACGCCACCGTCGTCCGGAACCCGTGGCCGCTCCCGAGGGCGCACCGGCCCTCGTGCTGGCCGTGCCCGGCACGCCCAGCGCCGCGACGCGCATGCTCGCCGACGAGGTCGTGAGCATCGCCAGGTCCGAGCTGCCCGGCCTGGACGCGCGCGTCGGCTTCGTCGACGGGGAGACGACCGACTTCCCGGTCTCCGCCGAGTTCCCCTCCCTCGCCTCCGTGCTCGCGCACGCCGCGAAGGAGCGCACCGACCGCTTCGAGCGGGCCGTCGCCGCGGGAGTCGAGGCCACGGCGCCCCAGGGCCCCGTCGCGGTCGTCGTGCCGCTGCTCGCGGGCCCGGACAGCGCGCTGCTGCGCCAGATCCGCCAGTCCCTCGCCGACAGCCGCGTCGCCGCGGAGCTGACGGACGTCCTCGGCCCGCACCCGCTGCTGGCGGAGGCGCTGCACGTGCGGCTGTCGGAGGCCGGTCTGGCCCGTGCCGACCGGGCCCGCCTCTTCACCGTGGCGACCGCCGCGGACGGCATCATCCTCGCCTCGGTGGGCGGCGAGGAGGCCGCGCAGGCCGCCGGGATCACCGGGATGCTGCTCGCCGCGCGGCTCGCTGTGCCGGTGATCGCCGCCGCGCTGGACGAGGAGGGGGCCATCGCCGCGACCGCGGAGCAGCTGCGGGGCTCCGGCTCCCAGCAGCTGGCGCTCGCGCCGTACCTCATCGGGCCCGAGCTGGACCCGAGCGTGTGGGAGGCCGCCGCCAAGGACGCGGGGTGCGCTGCCGCGGAGCCGCTCGGGGCGTATCCGGCGATGGGGAAGCTGGCGCTGGGGAAGTACACGGCGGCGCTGGGGATCACGCCCCAGCCGGTTGCCTCCGGCGGTTGAGCCGTGCTGCGGCGGGCCCGGGACTTGGTGTCCCGGGCCCGCTGTCGTTCGGCCCTGGTTGTCAGCGCGCCCTGAAAGATTGTCCTCAATCGCCGGACGGGCTGGGAGTTTCGGCGGACGTGGCTGGGAGTTTCGGCGGACGGGCTGGGAGTTTCGGCGGACGTGGCTGGGAAGCTTGGCCAGCGCGGGATGGGAAGTGTCAGCGAACGGGCTGGGAGTGTCGCCCGGCGGGCTGAGAGTGTCGCCCGCGGGGTGGGAAGCATCGGCGGGCGGGACAGGAGATTCGGCGGGCCGGGTGGGAGTGCTGGGAGGCGTTAGCTGAAGACGATGCAGGACGGGGCCGGGGTGCGCAGGGAGGCGGTTCTCGTGGGGGTGCCTGACTGCGGGTCCAGGGAGAACCAGGTGATGTCGCCGGAGCGCTCGTTCGCCGCGTAGAGGTGCCGGCCCGAGGGGTGCAGGGCCAGGTCGCGGGGCCAGTGGCCGCCGCAGGGGGTCGTCGAGACGAGGGTCGGGCGGCCGCCGGTGGCGTCCAGGGCGAAGTGGGAGATGACGTCCTCGCCGCGGGTCGCGGTCCACAGGAAGCGGCCGTCGGGGGCGACGACTACCTCCGAGGGGAAGGCGTCCCCGCGCGGGGCGTCGGCCAGGACCGGCAGCTCCGTGAGCGGCTTGAGCAGCCCGGCCGTGGCGTCCCACGCGCAGACCGTGAGGGTGGGGGCGAGTTCGTTCAGGACGTACGCGTGGCTGCCGGACGGGTGGAAGGCCAGGTGGCGCGGGCCCGAACCGGGGCGCAGGGCGGTCTCGTGGTGGACGGTGAGCCGGCCGTCGGTGAGGGAGCAGACGCGGACCGAGTCGGTGCCGAGGTCGACACTGACCAGCCAGGCGCCGCTCGGATCCGGCAGGACCTGGTGGGCGTGCGGGCCCTGCTGTCGCTGCGGGTGCGGGCCCGAGCCGGTGTGCCGCAGCACGTCGCGGCCGACCGGGTCCAAGGTGCCGTCGGCGCGCAGCGGGAGCGCGGTGACGCTGCCGGAGCCGTAGTTGGCGGTGAGCACGTGCCCGCCCCACCGGGACAGATGCGTGGGCCCCTCGCCGTCGACGGGGGCGGGCTTGCCGGCCGGCGTCACGGGTGTGGTGTCCGTGCGGAAGGCGGTGACCGATCCCTCCGCGGTCTCGCTGACCGCGTAGAGCAGGTCACCCGCGAGCGCCAGGTACGAGGGGTCGGGTGTGGTGTCCGTGGCGGCGAGGAGCGTCAGCGAACCGTCCACGGCGTCCACGGACGCCGTGGTGATGCCGGGTCCGCCCGCCGCGGTGAACGATCCGATGTAGGCGCGCCCTGACTGTCTGCCGGTCACTGCTTCCCCTTTCGGCCTGCGGGCCGGTGCCCGCGCGCCGACCGTAGCAGTGGGTCCGCACCGGACCGTGTCAGGGCGGGCCACCCGGGGAGGAGCTACGCGCCGAGGCTCGCGCGCCGGTCTCCGCGCAGCGGTACGGCGAGCTCGACGAGGGCCTGTTCCAGGGCGTGCAGGTGGGCCAGGACGGGTTCGGCCTCGGCCGTGCGGGGCGCGGCGTCCACGCGCGAGTACGGGGCGGGGGCGGTCAGCGCTTCGACGGCGCTCTCCACGCGCCAGCAGGCGGCGGCGAGCCGGGCGTCGTGCGAAGCCTCCGGGTCTGCGGCGACCGAGGCGAGCCCGCGCACCTCGCGCGCGCAGTCGTCGAGCAGGGCGAGCACCTGCCGGGCCCGGCCCTTGCGGGCCCGCAGCGGAGTGAGCGGGTGCACGAGCGGGGCCAGGGACAGGCGTACGCGGCCGAGCAGGGCCTCCAGTTCGGCGACGCGCGGGGCGGGGTCGGCGCCGGCGTCCCCCGCGAGCCGGGCGGCGGCCTCGGCGGTGCAGGCGTGCACGCACCGCAGGGCGCGTTCGACCCAGGCGTCGGTGACGGAGTGCGTGGTGACGGGCAGGACGAGGAGCACGGCGAGGACGGCGCCCAGCGCTCCGACGGCCGTCTCCGCCACCCGCAGGGCCAGCAGCGCGGGATCGAGGACGCCCAGGAGCCCGTACAGCATGCTCGCCATGAGGGTGACGGAGAGCATCATCCAGGTGTAGGAGACGGCGGCGGTGTAGAAGATGCCGAAGACACCGGCCGCGATCACCAGGGCGGCGGCGACGGGCTCGTCGTGCAGCGGCACGGCGACCAGGAAGCCGAGCACGATGCCGAGCAGGGTGCCCAGGAGCCGCCGGAAGCCGCGGACCAGGGTCTCCCCGCGCGAGGTGGTGTTGACGAAGACCCACCAGGTGGCGCCGACCGCCCAGTACCAGCGCTGGTCGGACAGGAGCTGTCCGGCGGCGAGCGCGAAGCCCGCGCCCGCGGTCGCCTGCACGGCCTGCCGGGTCGTGATGCGGGCGAGGCCCCGGGCGGCGGCGGGCTGGGGCACGGCGGCGGGCGGCGGGGCGCCGCGCTCGTAGCACCACGCCCCGAACCGCACGGCGGCGGCGGTGGCGAGCGACAGCAGCACCGCCGCGTACAGCTGCGGCAGCTGTCCGGGGGTGGTGTGCAGGAACTGTGCGGCGAAGTAGGTCATGAAGGCGAACACGCCCAGCGCATGGCCGCGCGGCCCCCAGCGCCGCGCATACACGCCCGCTCCGACGACGGCGAGGAAGACCAGGTCGCGGGCGAGGGGCTCGGCGTGCAGCAAGGCCGCGAGCGCCAGCACCGGGAGGCCGGCGACCGGCAGCAGCGCCGTCGTCACCGCTTGGCCGCGGACCGTCGCGTCGGTCACGGTGAACAGGGCGAGCAGCGCGGCCAGGCCGCCCGTGACGGCGGCCGTCAGCCCGTGTCCGGCCACGCCGCACACCGCCACGGCGCCCGCGATCCCGAGGACCGCCCGGCTCGCGAACCGCAGTCGCGCCCGGCCCGGGTCCGGCGCCACGAAGGCCCTCTTCAGCACGGTGTCCCACCCCTCCCGCACCTCAGGTGCACCGCGACCGGCGTCGCGGTATGAGTCCCGACATGAGTAAGGCGCCACGGAGATCCCAGGGGATCCGCGACGCCATCGACCCGGCCATCACAACACCTGTGAGGCTGGTGGTTCAACTGGGGACGGAAAGGCTGAGCCATTGGCCCGGTGGACGCGGTCTCCGGACGGCCGGTGGAGGGCCAACGGACCAGGTGGGCGGCCCGGGGTCAGGCCACGTGCGGGCCGCCGAGGTAGCTGCCCGCGCGGTCGTAGGGCCAGGCGTTGGCGGTGCAGCCGTGCAGGCCCTTGATCTGCTGCATCATCGCGGGAGCGGGCCGGCCGGCTCCCGGGCACGTCTCGTGCCCGTGTCCGATGCGGTGGCCCACCTCGTGGTTGACGATCAGGGCGCGGTACTCCCCGATCGGCCCGTCGAACTCCGGTGAGCCGGCCACCCAGCGCCGCAGGTTGACGACGACCGACTGCCCGACGCTGCAGTTGACCTCGCCGCCGGTGTCCAGGCCCGCGGAGCCGCAGAGGCAGTCCACCGTGTGCGGGGTCGCGATCTTGACGACGAAGTCCCGGGGGCCCGAGCCGACGAGCTGGAAGGAGTCGGCGCCGTCGTGGCTCCAGCCGCGCGGGTCGCCCAGGATGCCCGCTATCTCCCGCGCGGCGTCGTCGGCCCGGATCCCGATGCCGTCCTCGACCAGCACCTTGTAGCGCCGCAGCCGGTGCCCCGTGCCGGCCACGGCGCCGCCGCCGCGCGCCACGGCGAAGGTGCCGGGCCCGACCACCGGCAGCACCCCCGGCGCGGCGCCGGTCAGCGCCCCGCCCGCGCCGTCGCCGGGCCGCTCCCCCGCCCGTACGCAGCGGGCGACGGCGAGTTCCCTGGTGTGCTGCCAGTAGGCGTACGCGCCGCCGCTCGCGCAGAGCACGGCGGCGAGCACCGCGCACGGCAGCAGCAGGTGCGTCAGGCGTCTTCGTGCCTTCCCGGCGCGCCGTGCTCCCTGCCGTCGGCGTCCTCGGTTCACTCCGCCCCCCTGGATCGTGGACGCTCCGATCCTGCCACCCGGTGCGTTCCGGACCCCGGCCGCCCCGGGCGGTTCAGCCCTCGCCGCTCGGCACCACGCATTCGACCGGCTGTGCGTGGCCCCTGGGCCAGCCGAGGCCGACGAAGTCGACCTGGCGGGTGCGGGGGTCGAGCTCCACCACGGCGACGGGCTTGTCATAGGCGTTGCCCGCGTTGGTGAGGCAGATCCAGCCGCTGGTCCCCACGACGCGGTGGCGGGCCTCCAGGCGCGGCCACTGCGCGGTGATCCGGCGCAGCGGCGGGATGGTCCCCTCGGTCTGCGCATTGGCGAGGAAGACGGCCGCGGCGATGGTGCTGACGCCGTCGTGGACCAGCATGGTGCGGGAGTCGTCGAGCCGCACGGGGCCGATCTCGCCCGCGGACCTGCGCTGGATCAGCCGGCGCAGGTCGGTCAGTTCGCTCTGGGGTTCCGTGAGGTAGGCGGGGCGCGTTCTGGGGTCGTGGTGCTTGCGGTCCCACGCGCGCAGCGCCGCGTCCCAGGCACCGGGGTGGCCGGGGGCCGTGTACTGGACGGTCACGGTGGGCTCACCGGCGCCGCTGCCGCCGCGCAGGGTCCGCCAGTCCTCGTCCGACAGGTAGCGGTTGAGGGTGGCGGAGCCGGAACCGCTGACGATCGTGTACTTCTTCCCGTGGCAGGAGGTCTCGGCGAGCTTCAGGGCGAACAGGCGCAGGTGCACCGGGCGGCCGGCGAAGTACACGTAGTGCGCGCCGGAGACGCAGAGGTTGAGGCTGATCTCCCTGAAGTCGTTGCCGGTGTCGCCGAGTTCGGTGATGGCGGGCGAGCGGAAGGGCTGGTCCTTCGGGCCGGGCGGGCCCTCCTCCTTGTGGCTGAACGCGCGGGCCAGGGAGGCGTTGTAGATGTCGCCCGGCCGGGTGTCCTTGACGAGGACGGTCTCCGCGTCCTTGAGGCCGCCGTGGAAGTCGGCCAGGGCCGCGGCCTGGTCGGTGTTGGTCGGGATGATGCGGGCCAGGCCGGGGTAGGGCTGCTGGTCCTGGCCGGGTTCGGGGTTGGCCGGGTCGTCGCCGCTGATGCGGCTGGCGAGGACCGGGATGCCCAGCTCCTTCGTCAGGCGGGTGATGGCCGTCTTGGTCTCCTTCAGGCTCAGGTTGAAGCCGGTGACGGCCCGCAGGTTCTCCCGCTTGTCGTGCGCCATGGCCTCCAACTGGTCGACGACCTTGGCCTGTTGCCCGTAGTCGCGACCGGGGTTGGCGAGGACCAGCCGCAGCAGCGGCGCCTGTTCGGTGCGGTTCGCACGGTACTGGGCGAGGTAGGCGCCCTGGATCTCGCTGCGCAGCTGCGCGCGCTCGGCGTCCAGTCCGGGGTGCAGGGGCAGCACCATGGCAACGGTCACATGGGGTTTGTCCCCGACGAACGTCTCGTTCTCCTTGCCGATCGCCCGGGCCACGGCGGTGATCTCGTCGGTGCCGAAGTCGTAGCCGGTGCCGTTGGCGCCGATGCATTCACCCGCGCTCTTCTCGACCCCCGTGGCGCAGCTCTCCGGCCCCTTCGGACCGGGCCAGAGCAGGACGGCGGCGACGGTCACCAGGGCGATCCCGCACACTGTCAGGCTCCGCCTCCACAGCGTCGCCCAGAAGACGACGTACAACGAGTCCCACACCTTGGCCCACCCCTCCTCGTCGCGTCCGGTCCGGTCCGGTCAGCCGAATCCGATGTGCTGGGTGCACGCGCAGCGCTTCAGCGGCTGCCGTGCGTCGGCCCGGTCGCCCCATTCACGGGCCACCCGGGCGAGCTGTTCAGCGCCCTCGGCCGCCTTGTCGGCGTCCACCCCGTAGGGGCCCAGGCCCGCCAGGGCCTCGTCCGCGAGGTGGGCCAGCCGTTCACTGAGGCCGCCCAGTTCGTCCCGGAGCACGCCGGGCACGGTGTCGGCGAGCGGCCAGGTCCGCTCGCCGCTCAGCCAGGCCGCGTTCAGCAGCCGGTGGATCCTGCGGCGCTGAGCGTCGCCCGGCACGTGGATCTCGCCGTGCGCGTGGTCCAGGCGCCGGTCGTCCCGGCCGAGCAGCGGCGCGTCGGCGATGGCGAGCAGCTCCTCGCACCACGCGCGCGCGGGGCGGGTCAGGAAGGCGTCCGAGAGGTAGCGCGTGACGTGTTCGGTGCCGTCGGAGGCGAGCAGATGGTGCATGCGGTGGGCGGCGGCGGTGCCGAACCGGGCGTCCGGGTGGTCGTCGCCGAGGTCGCGGTAGTGGCCTTGCAGGACGGCGTGGGCGGTGTGCCAGGCGCCGCCGTCCGGCCGCAGGCGGTACAGGCGGCGCATCAGCAGCCGGCGCAGTCCGAGGTCGCCGATGAAGTGCCGGGGGCAGGGCGGCCAGCCGCTGTCCTCCAGGAGTTCGGCGGCGCGGTACGCCGTCAGCGGGTGCGCGCGGCCCTCCTGCGCGACCCGGAGCACGGCCTGGGCGCACTCGGCGTCGTGGGCGACCGAGAGGTGGCTGAGCAGGTCGAGCCAGTGCCCGCGGTGGGCGGGCGGCAGTTCCTCCGGGTGCTGCCGGACGACGAGTTCGTCCAGGAGCACGTCGGCCACCGGCCGGTCCTGGGTGTGTTCGGTGGCGGGCAGCCGGCCGTCCAGGAGGGACCAGTCGGTGCACACCTCCCACTCCTGCGCGGGCAGGGCCGCGGTGGCCTCGCCGAGCCGGGTCACGACCAGCGGCCGGCCGGCGCTGAGCCGGTGGATGCCGGTGTTGATCCGGGAGCGGGCGGCGTGGCCGAGGCCGACGAGGCCGCCGTGCCTCTCCTCGTTCGCGGTGCGCTGTTCGTCGCGGGTCAGCCGGGGCATCCGCACCAGCAGCACGCCGCGCCACAGCGGCGCCCCCTCGGGGTCGGTGCCCGCGGGGCGCTCCCACTGCGGGAGGCCGCCGGTGGCGGCGTTCCACACCGCGGGGGCGGCCGGTTCGCGGCCGGCGTGGTAGAGGAAGCGGCCGCCGTCCTCGCGCCGGGCCGTCGCCAGGATGACGAGGCGGTCGTGGCGTTGCCGCTCCCGGTCCTCCAGGACCGGTCCGAGCAGGTGGCGGCCGAGTTCCGTGTCGGCGTGGTCGATCAGGAGCACGGGGCGGCCGGAGCGAGCGACCCGGCCGCGCACCGAGCGGTGCGCGGCCTCGATGTCGGCGCGCAGGGCCCGGAACAGAAAGCCCTCCGCGACCCGCCGGGACTCCCCGCCCCGCTGGAAGTCGGCGGCGAGGCCGCGCAGCCCCGATCTGGGCTGGCCGCCGGCGCCGGGGTACGTCCCGTAGAACTCGGTGAGGGTCTTCCGGCCGTCGGCGGAGGCGCGGGCCAGCAGCCCGTCGATCAGGGCGTTGACGAACGGGCCGAGCACCGGGGCGGTGACCAGGCCCGCGAGGAAGCCGGCGTAGTTCCGCACCGTGCCGCGCAGCACTCCGCGCCAGAACGCCGCCGGGGGCAGCAGTTCGTCGAGCCGGCGCACCTCGCGCACGAGGTCGTTCGCGGCGGCCCGGGCGTCGCTCGCGGTCACGGCGGCGAGGCCGGCGTACAGCCGCGGGACCGGGACCGGCCCGCCGTCGCCGTCCCAGTCGTGGTAGTCGAGGGCCACTTTGCGCAGGACCTCGGTCATCTCCGAACGGGTGCGCAGGGGTGCGTCGGGCGGGACGCGCAGGTCCGCGGCGGCGCAGTCCACGTACGCGACGGGGACCCGCGGCTTGAAGTGTCGCTGGACGCAGGCGAGCAGCCGTCCCTTGCCCATGCCGGGCCCGCCGACGAGCAGCACCACGGGCAGGTCGGGGCCGAACAGCGGTTCCCTGTTGCGTCCGGTCCGCGTCCGTCCGACGAGCCTGGCGACCAGGCCGTCGTGCCCGAGCAGCGTGTCGAATCCGAGATCGTCCCCCACAGGCCCCTCAGCCCCCGGCGCTCAGCCGTCCCTGATCGGATCTTCGTGCAGTGGCGTCAGGTTAGCGAACACATGCGACATGTACACCACATTGGCGCGACGCCGCGCGTTCCGGGCCGGGTGACCGGGCTGAGGGGGCCGGTCCCGGACCGGCCCCCCTCAGCGCGCGCCGGCGCCTCAGGCCGTCTCCCACCACACGGTGGTGTCGGCGGGCAGTTCGACGGAGCCGTCCTCGACCGCGACCGGACCGGAGGAGAGCAGCACCCGGCCGGGCGCGGGAAGGCGGGCGGGGCTGCCGGTGGTGTTGACGGTGCAGGCGAAGCCGGGCCGCTCGAAGTGGAGGAGCCCCTCGGGGGCGTCGTCGCGCCACCGCACGTCGGCGCCGGCGCCG